>CACXDR010000189.1 GCA_902766415.1 uncultured Lachnospiraceae bacterium | reverse complement strand
GAAAAAGAAAGCATGAAAAAAGAGGAAGCCGGAATGGCTTCCTCTTGTACTTTTGGAATGGATCAGCGGTGCACGATGACCGGCGTCCCTACATGGACCAGGTCAAAGAGCTTCGCCGCGATGTCCGGCGGAAGGTTCACGCAGCCGTGGGAACCGCTGCGGGTGTAGATATCGCCCCCGAAGGCGCTCCTCCAGGACGCGTCGTGGAGGCCCTGGCCCCCGTGGAACGGCATCCAGTAGTTGACCCAGCTCTTATAGCGCGTGCCGTTGCTGTTGTAGCCCTGCAGGTAGCGGTTCCGCTCCTTGGAATTGACCCGCCAGTTGCCGACGCTCGTGGCGCGCGCGCCGGGAAGGCCGGTCACGCAGGGAGAAGCGAGCATCAGGTTCTGGCCGACGTAGCAGTACATCATCTGCTCGCCGATACTGACCTCGACGCAGCTGTAGCCGTACGGGTTCGGGCGGTCCAGGGTGGTGACGGACCAGGTGGGTGCCACACGCTCGCCGTTTTCATTTACGGTCTGGCCGTCCGGAGTCTTTTCCGATGCGTACATGGAGCCCTTCGGATGCGTGTCGTTCCCGGCCTCCTCGAAGTAGTAGTCCTTGCCGGCGACGTTCTGCCAGCCTGTAAGCATTTTGCCGGCATCGTCCAGGAAATACCAGTGGCTTCCGATCTCCGCCCAGGTCCCCGTGACTGCCGAGCCGTTCAGGTAATAGCGCCAGGAGCCGTCCTCCTGCGCGGACCAGCCGGTGGCGCCGGGGCCGAAGGTCTTCCCGTTCAGCACGTTGTCGGGAAGGGGCTCCGCGAAGGCAGTCAGCGAAAAGGAAAGAAGGGCAAGGGCCAGTGCGGCTGCGCCCGCGAGCCGGCGGGCAGCATTCCGGAAGCTGAAGAGTTTTTTATTCATATTGAATCGTCTCCGTTGATAATTTAGATTGATGCGCCGCGGGACCGGAAGGTATAATCAATAACAGCCGGGCGCTCTGTCCCCCATTTTAATCCAAATTGGTGTGATAATAAATAGTTTCTGAATAAATGTTGACATAAATATATTATGTAGAGTAAAAAGGCAGAAGAGTGCTGCGTGTACAAAAACGACAAACAGCGCGAATGTGTTGATTAGTTGTAAGAGTGTTTAGCCATGGGGACAGTCCCCATGGTCGAAAGGAGGGCTTATGAAGATCGTATTGATGGAACCGCTGGGCGTCCCGGAGGCGACGATCGACCGGCTGGCGGAGGGGCTCAGGAAGGACGGGCACAGCTTTACTGCCTATGATTCGTTTTCGACGGATACGGGGGAGCTGATCTCGAGGGCGGAGAACGCGGATATCCTTATGATCGCGAACCATCCGCTTCCGGCGGAGGTGATCCGCGCGGACAGCAGCCTGAAATTTATATCGGTGGCGTTTGTCGGGATCGACCACGTGGATACGGAGGCCTGCAAGGAGAAGAAGATCGGGATCTCCAACACCGGCGGCTACTGCGACGACGCGGTAGCGGAGCTGGCCGTGGGCCTCGCGATCGACTGCCTCCGGAACATTTCCGCCTGCGACAGGGCGGTGAAGGGGCGCGGCGGGAAGGCCGGGCTCCAGGGACAGGAGCTTGCGGGAAAGACGGTCGGGATCATCGGGACCGGCGCGATCGGCTGCCGGACCGCGGAGATCTTCAAGGCGTTCCGCTGCCGTCTGATCGGCTACAACCGGAGCGAAAAGCCGCGCGCGAAGGAGCTCGGCATCGAGCTCATGCCGCTTGAAGAGGTGATGAAGAAGGCGGACATCATTTCCATCCACACCCCGCTTACAAAGGAGACGAAGGGTCTCATCGGCGGGAAGGAGATCGGCCTCATGAAGAATGGTGCGATCCTTATCAACACGGCGCGCGGCCCGGTGGTCGACACGGAGGAGCTCGCGAAGGCGCTGAAGGCGGGGAAGATCCGCGCCGGCGTGGACGTGTACGAGAAGGACCCGCCGCTTCCGGAGGGCCATCCGCTGCTTGGCTGCCCGAATCTCGTATGCACGCCGCACGTCGGCTTTGACACGAAGGAGTCGATCGAGCGCCGCGCGGAGATGGCATTTGAAAATGTCTCCGCGTGGATCAGCGGGAAGCCTGTGCGCGTGATGCTGTAAGGAAGCACTATTAAGAAAAGAGAAGGAAGTACCATGAAGAACTTGTTACTGAAAAACACCGGAAGGGGGATCATGCTCTCCGCCGCGATCCTTGCGGCGCTTATGCAGGCCGCTCCCGTTTTTGCCGCGGAGGTAACGCCGCGCCGCCGGGCAGCAACCTACCAGGCGCGGCAGGATGAGGCCATGGGGCCGGGCGTATCTGCCGCCCTGCGCCTTAAGAGCATGACCTGTCCCGCGGGCCTTGAGGAGTCGCTCTGGCACGAGGCGGTGAACAACACGCTCGCGCTGAAGGAGCTCGCGGAAAAGAACGCGGAGCGGGTCAATGCCGTCCGCGCGGCAGCGGGCCTCCCGCCCCTTACGGTCAGCACGGATCTTTCCGTGATCGCAGCCTACCGCTGCGCGTATATGCGGAAGTATCTCGCGTTTTCCCACTATGACGCGAACGGCGTTTACCTTTGCTGGGATGTGAACGACCGCTACCTTAACGACGGGGCGTATCTCTTTGAAAACTACTATTACCGCTACGGCGGAGGCGTTCGTCCGGACGATTATCTTTTTGATCAGATGGCAGTGGAGATCGAGGCGGAGGGGCAGGCGTGGCTCGAGCAGTCTGCAGCGCATTACGCGAACATGACCTCGCAGCAGTGCACGGAGATCGGCATCGGCTTTTCTGTCGCCGCTCCCGGAGAGCAGTTCGTCGATACCATCGTCCAGATCTTCCGGTAAATGATGATGCGGGCAGGGTAAATGATCCTGCGAGCATGATAAATGATTCGGATAAATAATAGATCCGCAGCAGCTGCTGCGGATCTTGTTTTTACCGGATCATTGCGTAGATCAACGCGTAGGTTAACGCGTAGGTTAACGTGAAGATCAATACAGAGATCAATACCTCTGCTTCATGGCCTCCAGGATCTCTTCCTCCGTGACGGGAACCGCGGACGCGCCCTGGTGGAGCGTGCTGAGGCTTGCGCCGGTGCACGCGAAGCGGATCGCGTCCTCCGGCCGGACGCCTTTGATGATGCGGCTCACAAAAAGGCCTACGAAGGTATCACCCGCGCCGGTCGTGTCGGCAGGGGCCACCGGCAGCGCCGGGATCCGGATGAACGGGTCCTGGGTTTCCGGGCTCCGGATGAATGTGTCCGGTGTTTCCGGGCTCCGGAGCGGCTCCGGGTCCTCCCGGTTCTGACGCGGCTCCGGGTCCTCCGGATTCGGGAGCGGGTCCGTATCCTCCGGCAGGTACAGGGCGCCGTCCCCGCCGCATTTGATCACGACGTTTTTCGCGCCTGCCGCGCGGAACGCGAGTGCGGCATCCTCCGGGGAGGCGGTCTTCGTCAGGTCCATCGCGTCCTTCGCGCTCGGGAGGAACCAGTCGATGTACGGGAGGAAGGGCGTCACGCCGCCCGGGCCCTTATGCTGCTTGTCGGACGCCATGTCCGCGATGACCGGGATGTGCCGGGCCGTAGCTTCCTTCAGGATCTCAAGGAGGCCGTCCGGCTCCTCCTCAAAGTCCGGCATGAGGAAAAGGCTGCCGAGCGACACCGCGGCGCAGTCCTCCGGGAGGGACGGGAAGTCCTTCCGCGAGATGGTGCTGTGCGCGCCGCCGGAGGAGAAGATGTGGCGTTCCCCCTCAGGGCTTACAAGGACCACCGCGGTCCCCGTGCCGTAAGCCTCCTTTTCCGTGATGTACGCGGTGTCGACGCCGCGGTTTTTCAGGGCAGTCAGGAGCATCATCCCGTTTAAGTCCCTGCCGGTGCAGGAGACGAGCGCGACCGGGACGCCGAGGTCCGCGAGACGGACCGCCTGGTTCGCCGCGTCTCCGCCCAGATGGATCCCGATCGACGGGATGCGCTGCTTTTCATGCCAGTCCTTTTCCGGGCCGACCCCGGACGCGATGATGTCCGCGACGAGCGCGCCAAAGCAGAAGACGCGGCCCCCGCCGCGCCTCGTGGACACGGGCCTGTCCGCGTTTCTTTCTTCTGCCGGATTTCCGTTTTTCTGTACGCTGTTCTCTGTCATACGCCTGTTCAGACCTTCGTCATGGAGATGGTCCCGGTGCGCTGCACCTCAAGGATCCCGTAGGAGCGGACCAGCTCGATAAAATCGCCGATGGTCTCGGGATCCGCGTGGATCTCGATCACCATGCTTTTCTGGGAAAGGTGGACGATGTGCGCGCCCATCACGTTGCAGATCTCGATCAGGGAGGCGCGGTTCGTCGGCGTGTAGGAGACGCGGATCAGCATCATTTCGAGCATGATGCTGCGCTGCTCCTCGAGACGCCGGACCTTGATGACATCGACCTGCTTGTTCAGCTGCTTCTCGATCTGGTCGATGGTGCGCTGGTCTCCGGTGGAGACGATGGTCATGCTGGAGACGTCGTGCCGCTCGGTCTCGCCGACCGCGAGGCTGTCGATGTTGTAGCCGCGGCGCGCGAAGAGCCCGGAGACGGCGGACAGGACGCCGTCCTTGTTCTCGACGAGGACGGAAAAGATCCCTTTCATTCTGGCGCCTCCTTTCTTATACCGTGATGTTCTCTTCCGCGATGTTGCAGACCATGATGCAGCCGCGGTCCCAGGACAGGAACTGCTCGATCTTCTCGGGAAGGGAATCGTTGTCGTTGCATTCCACATAATCCATGCTGTACGCCGCGGCGATGCAGTTGAAATGCGGATAGTTGTGGAGCTGTACGCCGGAATAGCGCCGGCCGTAGTTCTTTTCCTGGTGCTCGCGGACCAGTCCGAGGAAGCGGTTCCGCAGGATCAGGACCTTGATCGGGACGTGGTTCACGGCAGCGGTCGCGAGCTCGTTCATGGTCATCTGGAAGGAGCCGTCGCCGCAGACGCAGACCACCTGCGTGTTCGGGGCGCTGATCTTCGCGCCGATGGCAGCGGGGATGGAATAGCCCATGGTGCCCATGCCGCCGGTGGTAAGGAAGCGCCCGTGCTTCATCACGTAGTTGTCGGCGGACCAGAGCTGGTTCTGGCCGACATCCGCCACGTAGATGGCGTCATCGTCCATCTTTTCCGTGAGGGTCTGGATGAGGAGCATGGGGTTCACGAGACGGTTCGAGAACTTCCGGTGGTCCACCGTGTCGCGCTTGATGCGCTCAAGCTGGCCGATCCAGTTCGAGGTGTCGATATCGATGTCCGCCTCGAGGAGGGAGCGGAAAATGTTCTTGACGTCGCCGACCAGCGGGAGCGTGGGTCCCATGTTCTTGCCGATCTCCGCCGAGTCGATGTCGATGTGGATGACCTTGAGGCTGCGCTCGAGGTTCTCCGGCTTCGGGACGGCGCGGTCCGCGATGCGGGCGCCGACGATGATGAGAAGGTCCGCGTTCGCGATGGCGCGGTTCGCGTAGGGCTTCCCGTTGTTGCCGAGCATCCCGAAATAGAGGGGGTGCGCCTTCGGCATGACGCCGATGCCCATCATGGTGTGGACCAGCGGGATCTGGAACTTCTCGCAGAAGCTGCGGACCAGGTCCTCGCCGTTTCCGAGGATGACGCCGCCGCCGGTGACGAGCAGGGGCTTCTCCGCTTCGTTGATGGCAGCGATGACCTTGTTCATCTGCTGCGCGTTGCCCTTCAGGTTCGGCTTGTATCCGCGGATGTTCACCTCGGCCGGGTAGACGAATTCCTTTTTGAGCTCCGCCATCTGGATGTCATGCGGGATGTCGACGAGGACCGGGCCCTGGCGGCCGGTGCTCGCGATGTGGAAGGCCTCCTTCATGACGCGGGGGATATCGTCCGCGTTCTTTACAAGGTAGCTGTACTTTACGAAGGACTTCGTCGCGCCGCGCATGTCCGCTTCCTGGAAAACGTCGCGGCCTAAAAGGTTCGTGTCGACCTGGCCGGTGATCGCCACGATCGGGATGCTGTCCGCGTACGCGGTGGCGAGAGCCGTGATGAGGTTCGTCGCCCCGGGACCGGAGGACGTCACGCAGACGCCGCATTTCCGCGAGATGCGGGCGTAGCCGCTTGCCTCGTGGCCGGCGTTCTGCTCCTGCCGGGAGAGGATGTGCTCGATCTGCTGGCTGTCGTAGAGCGCGTCATAAAACGGGGCGATGGCCACGCCCGGATATCCGAAGATCCGCGTGATCCCTTCCGCCTCGATACATTTGACCATTGCCTGGGCACCGTTCATTGCGTACCTCTTGTCTTTCCTGTGTAAAACCCGTGACTGTGCTGCACTGACCCGCGCCGTTTCCTGCGGGTATTAGCC
This sequence comes from uncultured Lachnospiraceae bacterium, assembly GCA_902766415.1. Next base: position 954 of record CACXDR010000189.1, on the reverse strand, counting down.
ATAAGTATAGCATAGTATCGGCCATGGGGACAGTCCCCATGGCTAAACAGTCGTGCGGGTAATCAACACATTTGCGCGAAAGCGTTGGACCATGGGGACTGTCCCCATGGTCCAGCGGATGTGTCAGTCGTGTTTTTCGGCGGCTTTTTCGGCCATCTTCTTCGGGGTCACCATGATGCGGAGGTGCGAGCCCTCGCCGCACTTGCCGTTTTCGTCGGTGAACTCGGCGTCGAACCACATCTTGCGGCGCTCCACGCTGCGGAGCGTGACGTGCGCGGTGATCTCCTTGCCGACAGGGGTGGGCGCGAGGTGCTTTAAATGGACCTCCGCGCCGACGGTGGTCATGCCTTCGTCAAGGTAGGCGCTGCAGAGCTCGATGCAGGTGCGCTCCATGAGGCTGACCATGTTCGGGGTGGAGAGGATGCTCGCGCCCTTGCCGCGCAGGTGGGCGGCGGTCATATCCTCGGTGACGGTCCAGACTTTGGTGAATTCGGTGGGCTTTTCTGACATTTCGATACCTCCTGGCCGGATGTTCTCATAAAGCCGGGGCGTCCCCGGCAGGTCCCTGGGTGAAAGGCAGCGGATCCGCTGCATCCGGTTCTATTTTACCCTTCCGCCGGGGACTTTGTCATCTTATCCCGCGGGATTTATGCTAAAATACGGGTAACGGTTTGACGCAATACAGGAGGACCTCATGAAATACTTTACAGTCGAGACGGCCGGCGGCGAGTCGGTGGCCGTGAGTGAAAACGGAAGGGAGCTTTATATTCTCGACGGGTACGCGGACATGAACGCGCTGATCCGCTCGGGGGACCGGCCCGGCATCCCGGCAGGAGGGAAGGCGGTCCTGATCGCGGAGGATGCTGCCGGCGGCTTATGCGGCACCGGCCCGGACGGGGCAGCGGTGCGCGTCATCTCCCCGGTCCCGGAGCCCCTGCAGGACGTGCTCTGCCT
>CACXDR010000188.1 GCA_902766415.1 uncultured Lachnospiraceae bacterium | reverse complement strand
TCCGTACCAGAAATGCGTTTTGCCATTAGAGTCGACGATACGGTAAGCGCGTGTGACAGACCACCGTTGTGCATCATATACATAAACATTTTCAGCAGGATTCTCCATATAAAACAGATCATCCTCCTTGTCATACCAGCAAGTGAAGTTTCTGCTTTCACCGAAAAGATCCGTTCCGCTTCCCTCGGCCATTACCTTTTTTATCCGTTCAGAAGAGGTTTGACTGTTCTTTTTTGCGGCTTCAACGGTTTGCGGCATGGATCCCGCAAACAGCAGCATCATCATGATCATCACCCAAAAACGCATTGTATTTCTTTTCATACTCTGTCCTTCACTTCCTGCCGCGTAATACATATCTCCCGGTCTTCCTTTGAATAAACGGTACTGTTTTAATAATATCACAGTCTGCAGATAAAGACCTTAAAACCAAAGCCCCGGACTTCGGAATTTATAGGGAGGAAGGTTTTCGGGGCTTTTAAGACTTTTTTCAGTTTTCAGGTCTATATTATGGCGAAGAAAAAACAGGTGTCGTGCAGTGAAAACGTAAGTACGGATGCCGAACAAACAAAAAGGATATAAAAAACATGCAGAATAAAATGATCTGGAACAAAAGAATTGCAGGATTCCTTGCTGCAGCGTTAATGCTTGTCACTGCGGCCTGTGGAACGGCATCGGCACAGACTGCAGGAACGGCTGCATCGTCCGCGGTTTCCGCTGCGGTGCAGGAAACGGAAGCAGCAGACGTTAAAGACGCCGGAAAGGGCGATCTCAAAGAACACAAAGGCAACGGCGGCCGTGGCGGCATGCAGGATAAATCGTCCGACACAGAGCTGCAGGCCATGATCGCGGAGGTGGCGCCGAAATTTGAACTTATGACCTTTGAGGATGAGGAAAGCGGTACGACGCTTCAGTATCAGCTTTATATCCCGGAGAACTACGATGCGTCACAGAGCTACCCGCTGCTGCAGTTTATCCCGGACTCCAGTGTAGTCGGAAAGGATGCGGAAACAGTTCTCACCCAGGGCTGGGGCGGTCTTGTTTTTGCGACAGACGAGGAACAGGCAAAACATCCTTCCTTCGTAGTTGTCCCGGTCTTTACCGAGACAGTGGTAAACGACAATTATGAACACAGCGGGCAGATCGAGACCGCGGTGCGGCTTCTTAAATACCTTACGGAAGAATACTCCATTGATACGGACCGGATCTATACCACGGGACAGTCCATGGGCGGCATGACCTCATTCTATCTCAACACTGTCTGTCCGGATCTTTTCGCGGCTTCCCTGTTTGTCGGAAGCCAGTGGGACAACAGCATACTGAACATTCTGGAAGACAAGAAGTTCTTCTACATTGTGGCAGCGGGTGATCCCAGGGCCTCGGCAGGCCAGGCGGGTCTGAAAGAGGTGTTTGACCAGGACCAGGCAGCTTACAGCGCAGCTGAGTGGAGCGCGCAGGATCCGCAGGACACGCAGAACGCCGCTGTTGAAACGATGCTCTCCGAGGGGAATAACGCGAATTTTGTGACGTTCACTCTGGGCTCCACGCTGGCGGAAGGAAACACTGCTCCCGGCGGTGCAGGTGAGCACATGACATCCTTTGATTACGCGTATAAGCTTGAAGCAGTAAGAGACTGGCTGTTCGAGCAGTCAAAATGAGGCTTCGCCGGTAAGCAGGAAGATGCAGTGAAAAATCCCGGAAGCCGCGAAAACACTGATGTTTTCGTGGCCTCCGGGATCTCTTTGTGTATTGAACAGCTTAAGATCTTCCCACTGCGCCGGTTACCTTAAGATCTTCTTCACAGCCGGATCAACGTTCGGCATCTTGATCTTTTTTGCGTCTATTTCTTTTTTCAGTCTGTTGACTGCATTAGGATCTACCTTGAAATATTGGTCGCATGCCCCCTCGCAATGGACGCAGTGGACATCCTTTGTGCAGCATGCCGCGTTAGCTGCGACCGTTGCGAGAACACTTCTCACAAGGCTTTCATCGATACCGTTCGAGACCAGGCTCTTAATGATGCCCTCTCTTTCCGCAGGGGTCAGATCGACTTTGCTGTTAAGGGATTCGCTTTTCATGATTCTCTCCTTTCGTATTCTGCATTCAGATCCTGCTTTTGCTTCAACCGGTTTTACGATCCGGCAGTGTCCTGATTCTGATCCGCTGATGATCCGTTTCCTGAAACGAGATACGCGTCCGCGACTCTTGCGAGATAGTCCCCGAACATGGTTTTATAATAGTCGCACTCATAGGCGGCGGCAGATGTTTCTCCCGGCAGGGCCGGCCTGTGACAGCCTCCGGCGCAAAGAAAAGCATATCTGCAGCCAAGACAGTCCCTGTTATACGGCAGCATGGTATGTTTCCATGCGTCCAGGACTTCCCGGTTCCAGCGAACGTGCCCTTCGTCATCAAAGGTTCCGATCACATGCCCGGGGTATCCCAGGCAGGACCAGCAGGAATAGATCTTCCCGTCCGGGGAGAAAAGCTTCATGCTGCCGGATGCGCCGCAGACAGTTACCCTTCTCGGGACCGGCTCGCCAAAGTAAAGCGCGCGGACGAAGAGATCGTTGCTTGCCATGGTCCTTCCCGTAAACATGTCTTTGAACCTCGGAAACCCGGCCTCTACTTTCTCTTCCAGTTCCCTGAGATCCCTTGCGGTAACAGTAAAGTCTCCTGCCCCGATCACCTGGTTCGCGGCAACATTCAGCCTCTGTGCGTCCAGGATGCCTCTCTGTTTCAGTTCTTCCAGGAGACCTGTGACGAACGGCACATTCTTTTTATCCAGGTTGATCCTTAAATTGACCACAGCATCAGTATCGCGAAGCGCCGTTTCGATGTTCGACATGATCCTGTCATATGAAGAGGCTTTGTCCAGCGCGATCCTGCGCCGGTCATGGATCTCCCGCGGGCCGTCGACCGAGATCTGAAGCGAACCGATCCCGTCCTGCCCCACAAGGTCCATGTAACTGTCGAGATCATGGCCGTTTGTAACGGCAAAGAAAGAATAGCCGTCCGCTTTTCCCTTCGAGACGATATACTCGATCAGTTCCCGGTTTTCCTTCGCCAGAGGCTCTCCGCCGTAGAGCGTGATCTGCGCCCCGGGTTCCAGCTGTCCTTTTATGATCTCAAAGACCGCATCCACCTGTTTCCTGCTCATGGTAACGGCAGGATATCCGGCTTCCTGCTCGAAGCAGTACGTGCAGCGGTAATTGCATCCGAGGCTCGGCAGCAGCAGGACGGTCCATTTCGTTTTTTCCACGTCCCCGGCAAGTTTAAGTCCGAACTCTTCCGCCTTCGAAAGCTCTCCCTCGCTGTCAAGCTCTGTGAGATACCCTCTGTCAAGGAAATGATCACGCACTTCATCCATCTCATCCAGAACATCCTGCGACAGCTCTTCCTCATCCGAATGAGTGAGGATCAGATCATACGCTTCATGGTCGATCCGGTCAAGCGTCCCGGCCATACTGTTCATGAGAATAAAGTCTCCGGTGCTTAATTGACTGGAAAGTATATTGTATCTGCTGAATTTCATGGAAACATTCCTTTTGCAGAATAATTATCGGTGCACAACTCTATTGTATGATGGAATTCCGGAAATGTAAACAAATCAGACCGTAGTAAACATGGACATCCTGAAATATGGAAATGTGCATCCAGTGACCTCCAGATCAAGGAACTTCAGCTGCCCCTTCCGTTCCTTCCGGCCAGCGTGCCGCTTGTGAAGGCCCACTGCAGATTGTAGCCTCCGCAGATGCCGTCCACGTCCATCATCTCCCCGGCGAAATGCAGGCCGGGAACAAGCTTCGACTCCATGGTGTCAGGGACTATCTCGTTCAGGGAGACTCCTCCCGTGCAGGTCTGCGCCTGGTCAAAGCCGTTCGTCCGGATCACGCGGAAGGCTGAGCCCCGGAGCTCCGCGGCGAGCGCCGAAAGCTCCTCGCCCGTCAGGTCCGCGGGCTTCGCGCCGGGCTTCAGCTCCGCGCGCTTAAGGACGGCGATCCACAGGTTCTTGTTCATAAGCCCGTTTCCGAAGGCTTCCAGGCTGCTGTACGGGTATCCCTTCGCCCGGGCGGAAAGATATGCCGCCGTGTCCGGGAAATCCGGCAGGAAGTCGATCACGAGCTCCGTACGCCTGCCGAGCGAAAGCGCCCTGGACGCGTATCTGCTCACCTGGAACACGGGGATGCCGGAGAAGCCGTAGGGCGTGATCTGGATCTCTCCTTCCGCGGAAGCTGCCGCGGTCTCCTCCAGCTGCACCGTGACGCGCCCGGTCACGCGGACGCCCTGCGCCGCGCGGAAGAAATCCTTTTCGGCGCAGCAGAGGCCGCAAAGCGCGGGAAGCACCTTCACGGTCCTGTGCCCGAGGGCTTCTGAAAGCGCGAACCCGCTTCCGTCGGAGCCGGTGTTCGGGTACGCCCTGGAGCCGGTCGCAAGGATGACCCGCTCCGCCTGGAACATCTCGAGGTCTGTCATGACGCGGAAGCCTCGGTCCCTGTTCCTCCGCACAGCCTTCACATTGCACGCCGTGACGATCCGCACGCCGATCCGTTCGCACTCCGTGCGCAGGGCGTTGAGCACCGACGCGGCCTGCTCGGAATGCGGGTACAGGTACCCGCCGTGCTTTTCCAGGGGCTCGATCCCGAGGCCTCTTAAGAACGCCACAGTGTCCTGAGGCCCGAAGGCACGGACCGCCTGCATGACAAAGCCGTCCTCCGGCGCATGATAACAGGAGGGATCCATTTTCAGGTTCGTGTAGTTGCATTTCCCGTTGCCGGTCATCAGGATCTTTTTCCCGACGCGCTCGGTATGTTCCAGAAGGACGACGGCATCGCCCGACCGCGCGGCAGTGATGGCGGCTGTCAGGCCTGCGGGCCCTCCTCCTATGACACAGACTCTGTCTGCCATAAGGACCTCCTTTCCCGGAGAAACACGGATCTTTCCCTTGATCGTGTTAAACGGCTGCCGAAAGCCTGCACCGAAGCTTACGCGGCAGCCGGAACGATTCTAACAGAAGCTTCAGCTTTCCCGATTCTTACAGAAGCTTCAGCTTTCTCGCGAGGCGGATCAGCTTCCGGCCCTTCGGGAAATAGACGAGCTCGTTTTCCGTGACGCAGCCTGACTTGATCAGGAGCGACCCGTAGACCGCGACGGCGAGCATGATGGGCAGGAGCGTGAAAAGGATCACCTTGCCGGTAGCACGCTTTAAAAACGTCATGGCGGCCCAGGTGACCACGCCCATGACGGCCGCGCAGAAGGCGGGCCCGACGAAGGTGCGGCGGACCTCCTGCCGGTAGGTCATCAGCTTCCGGATGGAAAGGCCGTTCAGGACGCACATACTGAGCGCGAAGCACATGTCGGAGATCACGACGCCGTAGATCCCGGTCTTCAGGACCAGGAGCAGGAAAAGAAGGATCCCGACATGAAGGATCATGGACATGAGCGCGTGGCGGACCGGGATCCGCATGTGGCTCGTGCCCTGCAGGATCGCGTTCGAAACGGTCGAAAGCGAATAGAAAATGACGCCTGCCGCGCCGACGTGCATCATGAAAACGGCGCGTCCGCTCTCCCCGAAGAGGAGGGAGATGATGGGATCCGCCATGACGGCCAGGCCGACAGCGGAGGGGATCGCGATGATCATGGCGAAGCGGATCGCGTTGGAGATGCCGGCCTCGACCTGGCCCCTGTCTCTCGCCGCGTTCGCGCGGGAAAGCGCCGGGATCAGCGAGGACGAAAGTGAGTTCGCGACCATGATGGGCACGTTGATCAGCAGCTTGTACTTCGCGGAGTAGATGCCGTAATCCGCGGCGGTCTGCTCCTGAAGCCCCAGCGCGAACATCGACTGCCCGAAGATCGCGTTGTCAAGGATGGAGCTCATATTGTAGATGGCGGTGGAAAGGATGACCGGGACCACTGTCATGATGAGGATCTTCGTGATCTCCGCGTAGCTCTCCATGTGCTCTGTTTTGTCTTCCTTCAGTCGGACGCGGGTCCGCTTCATGAAGACTGACAGGATGATCAGCATGGTGACGAGCGCGGCCGCGCTTCCCGCCCCGGTGCCGATGGTCCCGCCCATCGCGCCGTACGCGCGGGAAAGCTGTACGCCAAGCCCCTTCCGGACTGCCAGATGCAGAAGCCCCCACGCGGCGCCGACGCTCACCAGGGCGTTGATGATCTGCTCGATGATCTGGGAAAGCGCCGTCGGGACCATGGTCGAATGGCCCTGGAAATACCCGCGGACCACGCCGAGATACGAAACGATCCACACGGTCGGCGCAAGCGCCATGAGGGGATACGCGGCCTCGGGGATATGCAGGAAGGATTCCGCGAACCATCCCGCCCCGAGCCAGATGACCAGGAAGCCCGTGCCGCCGACGATCGTCGCGTACCCGAGGCTCGCCTTCAGGATCCGGAGCGCGTTTTTATATTCCCTGTTCCCGACGCGCGCGGAGACCATCTTGGAGACCGCGAGCGGCAGGCTGTAGGACGAAAGAAGAAGGATGATCGTGTAGATATTGTAGGCCGCGGAATAGTATCCGTTGCCCTGGTCCCCGATGATCCTTGTGAGCGGCAGGCGGTACATGAGCCCGATGAGGCTTGAAATGATACCGGACGCCGCAAGTATGGAGCCCTGGATGATGAAGGCCGAATTGCCGGAGGCCTTCTTCGCTGTATCCGGGGCCTTTCCGGGCACTCTGCCAGGGGCGCCCTTTGTTTCTTTCCTGTCTTCCATTCAGCGGCGGTATCCTTTCGCATCCAGTATTTCGCGCTGCCGCGCCTCCATCTGAAGGCGTTCTTCCTCTTCCATGTGGTCGTAGCCTAAAAGGTGCAGCATGCTGTGCGCGGTGAGGAACGCAAGCTCCCTCCGCTGCGTGTGGCCGTACTCCGCGGCCTGTGACTTGATCCTGGAAACATTGAGGACGATGTCCCCGAGCACCAGCTCGCCGGTCTCCGGGTTGAAGCTGTCGTCCGTGCAGGCCTCATAGGCCGCGGGGGAGCTGAAATCCACCATCGGGAAGGAAAGGACGTCCGTCTCGCTGTCCATGTCCCTGTAGTCCCTGTTCAGCTCACGGATGGCAGGGCCGTCCACGATGGTCACGGAGACCTCCGCCTCATACGGGCACTTTTCCGCTGAAAGCACTGCTTCCACAACATCCTCTATAATAGCGCGGTACGGAATATGAAGCTTTTCCTCCGCCTCGTAAGCGATCTCAACCGTCATGTCTGTCCCTTCTCTTCCGGTAGGTTTTTGCTCTCTGCTCTTTGTAATTCTGCTTTTTCTCATACTGGTCGTACGCGTCAACGATGCGCTGCACCAGCGGATGGCGGACGACGTCGCGGCTCGTAAGCCTGCAGAAGCCGATCTCTTCGATGTTCGCGAGCACCTTCGCGGCGGTGTCCAGCCCGCTCGGCTGGTCCTGGGGAAGGTCCTTCTGCGTAAGGTCGCCTGTGATGATGGCCTTTGACCCGAACCCGATCCTGGTCAGGAACATCTTCATCTGCGCCGGCGTGGTGTTCTGCGCCTCGTCGAGGATGATGTAGGCATTGTCCAGCGTGCGCCCGCGCATGTACGCGAGCGGCGCGACCTCGATGAGCCCCTTCTCCGCGTTGTGGAGATAGGTCTCCGGCCCCATGATCTGGTAAAGCGCGTCATAGAGGGGACGGAGGTAGGGGTCGATCTTCGACTGGAGGTCGCCGGGGAGGAAGCCGAGCTTCTCTCCCGCCTCCATCGCGGGACGCGTCAGGATGATCCGCTCCGCGTCGCCGTCGCGGAAGGCCTGGATGGCCATGGCCATCGCGAGGTACGTTTTCCCGGTGCCGGCAGGTCCGATCCCGAAGGTGATCATGCGGCTCCGGATCAGGTCGACGTACTCCTTCTGCCCGAGCGTCTTGGGCTTGACGGGACGGCCGGCCGCGGTGCGGCAGATCAGGTCCTTGTCGATCTCAAGAATATGGTGCTCCCCCTCGTCAAAGCACAGGGACAGCGCGTAGTTCACGTTCTGCTCCGTGATCTGGTTCCCCCGCTTCGAAAGCTCGACCAGGTTTCTGAAGACGGACGCCGCCTTCTTTACGGCATCCTCCTCCCCCATGATCTTCAGGCCTCCGTCACGCTCGATCATGGTGACGTGCAGGGCGCGCTCGATCCGGATCAGGTTCGCGTCAAGCTGCCCGCATACGTTCTTCTCATGCTCGGCAGGGATCTCAATCATGTTCTCGACCACATCCATCGGCAGAAAAATTCCTTTCAAAATTGATTGTTATTTATTCCGTACCCTTGATTATCTCACAGAATGGGAAGTTTGAAAACAGAAAAGAAAGGGCCCGGTTTTCACCGGGCCCTGGACTATGCATCAGTTGAATTTGCGCTTTCTCGCAGCTTCAGACTTCTTTTTACGTCTTACGCTGGGCTTCTCGTAATGCTCTCTCTTGCGAATTTCCTGCTGAATGCCTGCCTTCGCACAGTTTCTCTTGAAACGTCTCAGTGCGCTGTCAAGG
>CACXDR010000187.1 GCA_902766415.1 uncultured Lachnospiraceae bacterium | reverse complement strand
GCCCGATACATTCGTTCAAAAACTGACGCGAAGCAATGAGAAGCGACGACTGACAAGAGAGGAGCCGGAGAAGCATGCTAGCATGCTCTCTCAGGCTCCTCTCTTGTCAGTCCGTGTCACGGCGAATGCCGTGACACGAGGGAGGGGAAGTGCTTACAGCACTTCCCCTCCCGAGTCGTCGCTTCAACATTGCTTCGCGTCAGTCGCCGCTTCTCATAAGCTTCGCGTCAGCCGTTTTATTTCTTTTCTTTTTCCTTCTTTACCGCCTCCGCGATATACTCCGGAACCTCGTCCTTCGCGATCCCGAGCGCAATGGAAAGCTCGCCGTTGATCAGGTCGCTCAGCTTCTTAAGATACCGCCCGTCCACCTCGCTGACTTTTTTCCCGGCCCGCTTTACCGCACGGGTCTTCTTATGGATCGCCATGATCAGCGGGATCATATCCTTCAGGCAGTGGCTTGCGGAGGCCTTACGGTACTGGTTTTCAAGCTCGACCGGACGGAGCCCGTCGAAGGAGCAGACCTCCGTTTCCGGGATATGGCGGATGATCTCGACCGCCTCCTCCTTCGTGATGACCGGGCGGAGCGTGACCTTGTTGTTTCCGACCGGCGTGTAGATGGTGCCGTCATTTGAGAAGAGAGGCCTCAGGACATAGTAAGCCTTCGGGGCAGCATCGGAAAAGGTCATGTCGCGGATGTCCTCGACCTTACACACGCCGGAGCCTTCATATACGACCAGATCGTTGACATTATACATAGTTTTACCTCCACTGGTTAACATTTTAGCACTTTACAACGGAAGATGTAAGAAAAAGTCATTTCTGCTTCATCTGAGAAGGTGCTCATCGGTTGTTTTTCCCGCCCGGCACGTTTATACTTTTCTTGAAAAAACAGGAAAAGGAGAGCATTTATGTCGATACTTCTTATGGTCGCGGTCGTCCCGCCGCTGTACCTGATGTACCGGATCTATAACCTGGACAAGATCGAAAAGGAGCCGAAGAAGCTCGTGTGGAAGCTCCTTCTTGCGGGCATGCTGATCACATTTCCGTGCGCCATCGCGGAGCGGATCCTGATCGGCATCGCGCAGGCCGTTTTCGGGAGCGGGACCCTGTTCCTTCTCGCGGTGAACTTCCTCTGCGTCGGTCTCAGCGAGGAAGGCTTCAAGTATCTTGCCGCAAAGAACATCACCTGGAGAAATCCGGAATTCAATTACCGCTTCGACGGCATCGTCTACTGCGCGGCCGTATCGCTCGGCTTCGCGCTGCTTGAGAACGTCATGTACGTCTTTTCCTCCGGCGTGGGGGGGATCGTTGTGGCGGTCGTGCGCGCTGTGACCAGTATCCCGGGCCACTGCACCTTCGGCATCATCATGGGCTATTACTACGGAGAGGCAAAACGCCTCGCGAACCTCGGAGATGCGGGAGGGAGCCGGTCCTTCCTTAAGTGCGCGCTGTGGATCCCGCTGATCCTCCACGGGACCTATGACTTTGTCCTGAGCACCCAGAGCGCGCTGCTCGGCATTTTCTTCGTTTTCTACGTGATCTGGCTCGACCTGCGCGCCCTGAAGCGTGTCAGGGATTCGTCGGCAACGGATATACCGGTCTGAATCATGCCTTTTTATTCATTTTGAGTCCGCAGCCGGATGGCAGGGCATACAGGAAAACAGGCTTCATCGCCGGAAAAAACCGCGGTGCAGCCTGTTTTTTAAATGCATCTGGGGCTTTTCCGGGGCTGCATGCATAAGCACATCAGAAATGAGATGTATATTTATGCATTACAAATACTAAATTATTTAGAAATGATAATGAAAATAAAATTTGAATAAACAGGTCTATTGAATAAATGAGCAGATTGGCTTATAATTTGCATTAACGTCGTTCTGTTCATAGTCAGAATGACGGAAAACCCCGGGCGGGAAAGCCCATTCCGTACTGCATAAAGAATTTCAGGGGGATGCGTACGGAGCAAATAAAGAAAGGAGTTTTTCATGGCAGACAACAGCAATGTCAAAAAGAGTACGCTTGACAAAATACTGGACGCCGTAGAGCGTGCCGGTAACAAGCTGCCCGATCCGATCACCATGTTCCTCGGACTGGCAGTCGTCGTCGCGATCGTTTCGGCGATCTGCTCCGCGGCAGGCGTATCCGCAGTCAATCCGTCCAACGGAGAGACGATCACAGTCTTCAACCTGCTTTCCATCGCAGGCATCCAGTATCTCTGGACCAACGTCATCACCAACTTCTCAGGCTTCGCGCCGCTCGGCATGGTCCTTGTCGCCGTCATCGGTTCGTCCGTCGCTGAGAAGAGCGGCTTCCTGGTCGCCTTCATGGAGAAGTTCCTCGGCAAGTCCAAGGGATGGATCGTCACGATGGTCGTCATGTTCCTCGGCATCAACCTGAACGTCGCGGGCGACGCGGGCTTCATCGTCCTTCCGCCGCTGGCAGCGATCCTGTTCATGTCCATCGGGCGCCATCCGATGCTCGGCCTGTACGCAGGCTTCGCATCCGTCGCCGCAGGCTTCTGCGCGAACGTCATGCTCGGCCTGTCTGACGCGCTGGCTTACGGCTTCACCGAGTCCGCGGCACAGATGATCGACCCGAACTACTCGGAGTCCATCGCGATCAACTGGTATTTCCTTATCGTTTCCTGCTTCCTTCTTACGATCGCAGGCACGATCCTGGTCGAGAAGGTCCTGCTTCACCGTTTCCCGATCACGAAGGAAGAGCTGGCACAGCACGACTTCGATGAGAACGCCGCCAACATCACCCCCGAGCAGGACAAGGCGCTCCGCGCGGCCGGCATCGGCTTCCTGATCTTCATTATCATCATGATCGTCCTGTCCGCGTTCCCGCTGGTCGACGGCAAGCCGATCCTCGCAGGTGAGGCTGACAGCATCACCGCAGGCGCAGCTCCGTTCTCCAAGGGTATCGTCTTCACCGTCACTCTTGCCCTGCTGATCCCCGGCCTCTGCTACGGCTTCTCGATCGGCAAGTACAAGAACGACAAGGACGTCTGGGCGGACTGCTCCCAGGGCTTCGCTGAGATGGGCAACTACGTGTTCATGTGCTTCTTCATCTCCATCTTCACGAACTTCTTCTCCGTCAGTAAGCTCGGCACCATCCTTGCCATCAGCGGCGCGAGCTTCCTGAGCAACATCGGCTTCACCGGCGTCCCGCTGCTGATCGGACTGATCTTCCTGTCCTGCATCGTCAACATCTTCATCGGCTCCGCTTCCGCGAAGTGGGCGATCCTCGCTCCGGTCTTTGTCCCGATGATGATGCTGCTCGGCTATGACCCGGCGATCACGCAGGTCGTCTACCGTATCGGCGATTCCATCACGAACCCGCTGTCCCCGCTGTTCACCTACACCCCTGTCCTCCTCGGATTCGGACGTAAGTACCAGAAGGACGTCGGACTCGGCACGGTCATCGCGAACATGCTGCCGTATTCCATCACGTTCGCGATCATCTGGATCCTCCAGGTCATTGTGTGGGTCACCCTGAACCTGCCGCTTGGCCCTGGCGGAAAGATCTTCCTTTGATCAAATGTGATATAATAATTGCGGCCGGTTCATTATGAGCCGGCCGCAATTTAGTGCGTGAAACGTAAGTTTCAGTTCCTGGCATTCAGGCAGAAAGGAGACATATATGAATTTTGCCGGAAGAGCGGCGGAGATCGGCAGCGAGATCATCGCCGCGCGCCGTTTTCTCCACACCCACGCGGAGCTTTCGCTGAAGGAGCACGAGACCACGAGATTCCTTGTTGAGAAGCTTACGGAGCTTGGGATCCCGGTCATCCGCTTTGAGGATTATCCCGGCTGCATCGCCGTGATCGAGGGCGGCACGCCCGGAAGGACCGTGCTTCTCCGCGCGGATATCGACGCGCTTCCTATCACGGAGAAGAGCGGCGTAGAGTTCGAGAGCATGAACCCCGGCGTCATGCACGCATGCGGGCACGACTGCCATACTGCCATGCTGCTCGGCGCGGCGAAGCTTTTGTATGAGAAGAGGGAGGAGCTGAAGGGCACCGTAAAGCTCCTGTTCCAGTCGGGCGAGGAGGTGTTCATCGGGAGCCATTACTACTGGGACGAGGGATACCTTGACGACGTCGACGCGGCCATGGGCATGCATGTCTGGCCCACCGTCCCCTCCGGGAAGCTCTGCATCCAGGACGGGCCGATGATGGCAAGCTGCGACAATTACACCATCACCGTCCACGGCGTCTCCGCGCACGGGTCCACCCCGAATCTCGGGAAGGACGCGATCGTCTGCGCAAGCGCCATCATCATGAACCTCCAGCAGATCGTCAGCCGGATCGACGACCCGCGCGACCCGCTTGTCGTGACAGTCGGCACGATCAAGGCCGGCACCCAGTTCAACATCATCACGGACACCGCCGTCATGGAGGGCACCGTGCGCTCCCACAGCAAGGAAGCGCGGTCGCTCGTCGAGGAGAACATGCGCAGGATCGCGGAGATGACAGCCGCGGCGTACGGCTGTACGGTCGAGATCGACTACCGCTACCTCGAGCCGCCGGTCATCAACGGGGACCACGCGCTGAACGAGATCGCGCGGGACGCGGCGAAGAAGCTCTACGGGGACGATGTCCTCGCAACGACGGAGCGCGCCTCCGGCAGCGAGGACTTTTCCTACATCATGGATCACATCCCGTCCTCGCTCTTCATGTTCATCGGCTGCTACGACGAGGCGACCGGCTCTGTCTATCCTGTCCATAACGAGAGGTTCCGGATCAACGAGGAGCTCCTCCACGTCGGCGCGGCGCAGTACGCGCAGTTAGCCGCCGACTATCTTGAGAAGACTGCGGAAGGGAGGAAGAAATGATGAAGGACATCAGAAAACTCGCTTACGCGCAGGAGGCATATGTGAAGGAACTGCGGCACAGGCTCCACGCGAACCCGGAGCTTAGCTGCAAAGAGTATGAGACCACGAAGCTCATCACGGAGGAGCTTGAAAAGGACGGGATCCCGTTCGTCACCTTTGAGGGCTGCACCGGCTGCGTCGCGACGATCAAGGGCGGGAAGCCCGGAAAGACGGTCATGCTGCGCGCGGACATCGACGCGCTTCCCATCACCGAGGTTCCGGGAAGGGCCTGCGGGAGCAGGAACCCCGGCGTCATGCACGCCTGCGGGCACGACTGCCACACCGCCATGCTCCTCGGTGCCGCGCGCGTCCTGAAGGAACTTGCGCCGGAGCTTAACGGCACGGTCAAACTCATTTTCCAGATGGGGGAGGAGATCGGCCGGAAGTCGGAAGAGTATGTGAAGCGCGGCGCGCTCGAGGGCGTCGACGCCATCTTCGGGATGCACGTCTGGTCGCTCCTTGACGCCGGCACCTGGAACTTTGAAAGCGGGGACCGCATGGCGTGCTCCGACCGCTTTACGATCGAGGTTCGCGGCACCGCGGCGCACGGAAGCGCGCCCTGGCTCGGAAACGACGCGGTCCTTGCGGCAGCCGCCTGCGTGATGGCGCTCCAGCACATCCCGAGCCGCCAGAACAACACGCTGAACAGCCTTGTCGTGTCCGTCGGGATGATGAACGGCGGGACCAAGGAGAATATCCTCTGCGACCATGTGCAGCTGGTCGGGACCGTCCGCACCTTCGACCGCGATTTCCGGAAGAGCATGCCGGAGCGCATCGAAAAGGTCGTGAAGAACGTCGCCGCAGGCTACGGCTGCACCGCGGACTGCGACTATTACTTCGGGCCGAGCCCGCTGATCAACGACGACGAAGCGCTCGTCAGGACCGCGAAGGGCGCGGCCGGAAGGATCTTAGGGGATGATGCTTTCGTCCCGCTGAAGAAGATGACCGGCGCGGAGGACTTCAGCGTCTACATGGAGCACGTTCCCGGCGTATTCGGGTATCTCGGGGCGAGGAACATTGCAAAGGGCATCGAGTGCACGCACCACCATCCCGCGTTCGACGTGGACGAGGACATCCTGAAGGACGGGACAGCCATCTACGCGCAGTTCGCGGCTGATTACCTGAACGGAGAGGCATGAGCATGGACAGGACAGAACAGAGGATCATAGACATCATCGACGCCCACGCGGACGAGCTCCAGGCGCTTGCGATGGATATCTACACGCACGCGGAGCAGGGCTACCACGAATTCCGTACGGCGGAGATCGTTTCCGGCTTTCTGAAGAAGCTGGGCCTTGAGACCAGGGAAGGCCTCGCGGTCACCGGCGTGCGGGCGGAGATCGGGAAGAAGGCCGGGGACGGGGAGAAGGCGGACTGCCCGAACATCGCCCTCATTGGCGAGCTTGACGGGATCGCCTGCCCGGTGCACCCGTGCGCCACGGACAAGGGCTACGCGCACGCCTGCGGGCATTACGCGCAGATCACCTGCATGCTCGGCGCCGCGCTCGCGCTTTCCGACCCGGAGGTCGCCGCTGAGCTCGACGGCACCGCGACCATCTTTGCCGTCCCCGCGGAGGAGTTCCAGGGGAGCAGTGTCCAGGAGGAGGTGCGGAAGAGCGACGACATCCACTGCGCGGGAGGCAAATGCGAGCTGATCCGCCGCGGAGAGTTTGACGACATCGACCTTTCCATTACGACGCACTCCCTCATGGCGGACCGCGACAGCGATATCGACATTATGCTCGGGAACAGCGCCTGCACCGGCTTTATCGGCAAGCGGATCATCATCCACGGGACGGCCGCGCACGCTGCCGCCGCGCCGCACCTCGGGCACAACGCGCTGAACGCCGCAAGCCTCGGCATGGCGGCCCTCGGCATGATCCGGGAGACCTTCCAGGAGAAGGACTGCGTGCGTGTGCACCCGTACATGACGGAGGGCGGCACCGCGATCAACGTAGTCCCGAGCCGCGCAGTGCTTGACACCATGGTCCGCGCGCTGTCCCAGGAGGCCATCATGGAGACCTCCGGGAAGGTGGACCTCTGCTACAAGGGGACGGCGATGGCGCTGGGCTGCGAGGCGGAGATCATCGACTCGCAGGGCTACATGCCCTGCCCGGAGGTTGCGCCGCAGCAGGTCATGACGGACGCCGCGGCGCTCCTTGGAGACGGCGTGAAGGTCGCACCCATCACGCCCGGACACATCAACACCGCGAGTACCGACGTCGGCGACCTCTTCGCCATCATGCCGGTCCTGAACTTCACCTTCGGCGGGAGCCGAGGCGCCCTGCACTCGAAGGACTATGAGATCACAGACCCGGAGGTCGCGCATATCGTCCCCGCGAAGATGATGGCCCTCCTTGCCTACCGCCTCCTGAAGGACGGCGCGAAGGAGGCAAGGCAGATCATCGCGGACTACAAGGCTCCCATGACGCGGGAGGAGTACCGCGAATACTGCAGGACCTTCGGAAACTGAGCCGGGGCTTCGGTTCTTTACGCAGGGCACGATCCCTGCCATGTTCAGGTTCGCCTAAAGTCGGTTTTACTGCCTCTGAGACAGGATCCGTACGGCTTCACATTCACATGTCAGGGATGTGCCCTGTATGCTGTAAGGCCGGATCCTGGCAGCGTAAACACAGACAGTAACAGCAAGTAAAAAAGAGATGTCTCCTTCCGCACCCGCGGAGGGAGACATCTCTTTTTTACGGGAAAAGCGTTACACCACGATCATCGGCCGCGCGTAAAGCGGCGGCAGGAGCCGTCCGGTCTGTTCAAAGCAGACCGAATTCCAGAGGTCGGCGGCGTGCGCCTCGGAGCCGAGGAGGCGGAGCGCGGCGCGCGCCCGCGGCGAGTCGCCGTACCATCTTTTCAGGACCTCGCCGGCATCGGCCGCCTTGCTGATGACCGGGATCCGGGAGGATGCCTTCAGCGCGGTCAGAAGGTCCGCGGATTCCCTCCGGAAGCCGATGAGACGCGCGTAAGGCGCCGTT
>CACXDR010000186.1 GCA_902766415.1 uncultured Lachnospiraceae bacterium | reverse complement strand
GGGTTCAGGCAGCAGGTGCGCGCGTCCGCAACGTGCGTCTCGATGGCCGCGAGCTTCAGCGCCTTCATGAACGCCTCCGCTGCCGGCCGTCCGCCCTTCAGCTCGAAGGTCACGACGCCGCAGCCGCCGTTCGGCATGTACTTCTTCTGCACCTCGTAATACTTGTTGCCGGGAAGGCCCGGGTAGTTGACGTACGCGACCTGCGGGCAGGTCTCAAGGAACTCCGCGACCGCCTGCGCGTTCTCGACGTGGCGCGGCATGCGGACATGCAGGGACTCAAGCCCGAGGTTCAGGAGGAACGCGTTCTGCGGCGCCTGGATGCTGCCGAAGTCGCGCATGAGCTGGGAGGTCGCCTTCGTGATGAACGCGCCCGCAAGCCCGAACTTCTCGGCGTACACGATGCCGTGGTAGGACTCGTCCGGCGTGGTCAGCCCCGGGAACTTGTCCGCGTGCGCCATCCAGTCGAACTTTCCGCTGTCGACGATCGCTCCGCCGACCGCAGCACCGTGCCCGTCCATGTACTTCGTGGTGGAATGCGTGACGATGTCCGCGCCCCACTCGATCGGGCGGCAGTTCACCGGCGTCGGGAAGGTGTTGTCGATGATCAGCGGAACGCCGTGCTTATGCGCAGCCTTCGCGAACTTTTCGATGTCAAGGACCGTCAGCGCCGGGTTCGCGATGGTCTCGCCGAACACCGCGCGCGTATTCTCCTGGAACGCCGCTTCCAGCTCCTCCTCCGTGCAGTCCGGGGAGACGAACGTCGCGTCGATGCCCATCTTCTTCATGGTGGTGCTGATCAGGTTGAAGGTCCCGCCGTAGATCGAGGAGCTCGACACGATATGGCTCCCGCACTCGCAGATGTTGAAAAGCGCGAAGAAGTTCGCCGCCTGGCCGGACGATGTCAGCATGCCCGCCGTTCCGCCTTCCAGCTCCGCGATCTTCGCCGCCACGTAGTCGTTCGTGGGGTTCTGGAGACGGGTGTAGAAATAACCCGGCGCCTCAAGATCAAAGAGCTTTCCCATGTCCTCGCTCGTCGCGTACTTGAACGTGGTAGACTGGACGATCGGGATCTGCCGCGGCTCGCCGTTGCCCGGCTGGTAGCCTGCCTGCACGCATTTCGTGTTCAAACGATAACTGCTCATAACTTTTCCGCTCCTTTTCACAATTCTGCGGGCAGCGCCCGCCTGCAGCCGGCCGCGCAAAAAGCGCTCCCGGCGGTCCAAATGACATTTTACCACAGTCCGGCCGCCCTTGCCACCGCTCTTCAGAACGCATTCGTCTCGTACTGCCGCGTGTAGAGATTATAGTAATCCCCCTTCGCCCGCATAAGCTCCGCGTGCGTCCCGCGCTCCGTGATCTTCCCGCCCTGGACGACCAGGATCACGTCCGCGCGCCGGATCGTGGAAAGCCGGTGGGCGATGACGAACGACGTCCGGTCCTTCAGCACCTCGGTGAGCGCGTGCTGGATCGCCTGCTCCGTGACCGTGTCGATACTTGACGTCGCCTCGTCCAGCACGAAGATCGCAGGATCCGCCACCAGCGCCCGCGCGAAGGAGATGAGCTGCCGCTCTCCCGCCGAAAGCCGCGAGCCGCCCTCGCCGACGTCCGCGTCGTACCCCTCCGGCATCCGGCTGATCACGCTGTCCGCGCGGACGCGCTTCACCGCCGCCTCGATCTCCTCCATGGAGGCGTCCGGCCTCCCGAAGCGGAGGTTCTCAAGGATGGTCCCCGAGAACAGGTGCGGCGTCTGCAGGACGTAGCCGATATGGCTGTGGAGCCAGAGCTGGCTCCGCTCCCGGAGGTCCCTCCCGTCCAGCGTCACGCGCCCCTCCGTCGGCTCGAAGAAACGGCAGACCAGATTCACGAGCGTCGATTTGCCCGCGCCCGTCTCCCCGACGATCGCGACCATGGTCCCGTGCGGGACCTTCAGGTCAAAATGCTCCAGCACGTTCACGTCCCCGTCCGGGTAGCGGAAGGTGACGTCCTCAAACGCGACGTCGCCGCGGACATCCTCCCAGTTCTCCCGCTTCGGGTGGAAGGAATCCCCGTAGACCGCCTCCGCCTCCGGGGTATCCCTGACGTCCGGCACGCTGTTCATGAGGCTCTCGATCCGCTCGATGTTCACCTGCACGGTGATAAGGTCCGAAAGCACCTTCACGACCCACCGCACCGGCTCCATCATCCCAAGCGCGTACGACATGAACACCGACAGCGTCCCGAGCTCCATGAGCCCGCGCTGCGTCATGTGCCCGCCGCGCCAGAGCACCAGCGCGAGGGCCAGGAAGCCGGAAAATGAAATGACCGACAGGAACAGCCCGCGCATGTGCCCGTTCATGACAGCAGTTTTCCGCATCTCAGCCGTCTCCGCCATGAACCGCCGGTCCATGTCCTCCTCGATGCGGAGCGTCTTTACCGTGACCGCACCCGTGATGCCCTCGTTGAAGCCCCCTGAGATCCGTGCGTTCAGCTCGCGGATGCGCCGCCCGAGCCGGATGAGCCGCGTCTGGAACACTGCAGACAGGGCCGCCGTGAACGGCACGAGGCCGATGACCCACACTGCGAGTCCCGGCCTTACGTACAGCATGACGCAGATCGCGCCGAGCAGGTAGGAAAGGTTCCAGACGCCGTCCATCACGTTCCACGACAGCAGCGTCCCGATCCTGTCAGTATCGCTCATGACGCGCGCGTGCAGATACCCCACGCTGTTCTGGTTATAGTACGAGACCGACAGCTCCTGCAGCCGGTGGAACACCGCGTTCTTCAGGTCACGCCCGACGTACATTTCCATCTCGCAGGCGCGGTAGGCCGAGATCCCGTTGCAGACAATCTGCACAAGGAGGAGGCCGATGTAGGCAGCCGCGAAGCGTCCCATGCCCTCCGTGGACCCCGGCGCGATGAAGTTCCGGATCGCGTAGTCCGGGAAGAACGGGAGGACGATGTCCATAAGCCCGCCGATGAATCCCAGGCTGATCATGGCGGCCATGGTGCCGCGGTAGGGCACAAGCCACGGCGATAAAAACTTAAGTCCGAACCAGGGAAGCGCCCTCTGCTTATCTTCACGCATAGACCGCACCTCCCTCCGCTTCCTCCTCCGGCAGCGACTGGAGCCGCCAGATCTCCGCGTAAAGGCCGTCCTTCTCAAGGAGCTCCTCGTGCGTACCCTGCTCCGCGATCCGCCCGCCGGACATGACGTAGATGCAGTCCGCGTGCATGAGCGTCGAGATTCGGTGCGAGATCAGGAATACCGTATGGTCCCCGAGGGACTGCCGGAGATTCCGGCGGATCCTCGCGTCCGTCGCCGAGTCCACCGCGGACAGGGAATCGTCGAAGATCATGACCGGCTCGTTCCCGGTCAGCATGCGGGCGATGGCGATCCTCTGCTTCTGCCCGCCGGAAAGCGTCACGCCGCGCTCTCCCACCATGGTATCGAAGCCCGCCGGGAACTCCCGGATGGTCTCCTCGAGCGCCGCCGTGCGGACCGCGCGCATCACGGTCTCATCGTCCGCATGCCCCGCGATCCGGATATTTTCCCCGATGGTCCTTGAGAAAAGGTACGGCTCCTGGAGGACCATGCCGATGGTCCCGCGGAGCTCCCTGAGCGGGATGCTCCGGATATCACGTCCGCCGATGGTGATGGAGCCCTGCCCCTCCGGAAGCTCGTAAAGCCTTAAAAGAAGGTACATAAGCGTAGACTTTCCGCAGCCTGTCGTACCGAGGATGCCCACCGTGGTCCCGGCAGGGACCGTCATGCTCACGTCGTCAAGGACCAGGCGTTCGCCGAAGGAGAAGGACACATGGCGGAAGGCGATATCGCCCGCGGCCGCATTTCCAGATTCCGCCCCGCTGCCTTGTTCTGTCCCGCTTCCGTGTTCCGTCCCGCTGACATGCTCCGCCCCGCCGGCGCCTTCCTCCAGCTTCTCAGGCTCCGCGGACAGGATGTCCGCGATACGGCGGAGCGACACTCCGGACTTGCTCATCTCGGAGATCATGCGCCCCAGCGCGCGGATAGGCCACACCAGCATATTGTTATAGGAAATAAAGGCGATGTAGCTTCCGACCGTCAGCGGCCCGCGCACGCAGTAATACGCTCCGGCAAGCACGACCGTCATGACCTGCAGGCCGCTCGCCAGGTCGCCGAAGGCCCAGAACCACGCGAGATACTCGCAGAGCTTCATCCAGAGGTTCGTATAAATGTCATTCTGCGCCCGGAACTTCTTCTCCTCCGCCGCCTCGCGCCCGAACGCGCGGACCACGCGGACACCCGTCAGGTTCTCCTGCGTGACCGCGGAAAGCTTTCCCTCGTTCTCGTCGCACAGCTGGAACTGGCTGCTGATCCGGATGAGGAAGACCGACGAATATCCCACGATCAGCGGCACAAAGGCAAACGCGAACATCGTCAGCTTCACGTCCATGGAAAGCATGAAAAAAAGCGCCATGACGATCATGAGGACGATGCGGACCAGGTTGTAAAGCTGTTCCGAACAGAACTCCTTGATCATCGTGACATCGCTCGTGCAGCGCTGGATAATATCGCCCGCCGCGTGCTCCATGTGCCAGGAGAACGGCAGCCGCGCGATATGGCTGTACAGACGGTCCTGCATGGTCTTGACCAGCGTCTCCCCGCCCTTCGCGTTCATGAGCGTCGACAGCCACCGGAAAAAGGCCCCTGCCAGCGCGGCCGCCGCGACCGCAAAGAACACGGGCCTCACAGAACCCCCGCCGGCGATCAGGACATCGACCGCGTAACGGATCATCTGAGGGATCAGCATGTCGAAGAGCGTCATAAGAAGCGCTGCCAGCACGCCGAGTATAAAAAAGCGCCTGCTCCCCTCCAGGAAGGAAAGAAACAGACGCAGTTCCGTTTTTTGTTTCATAAAACCTTACTTTTCGCCTTCCATTACGATCTTGGCTTCAACAACGTTCTTCTTCACGGAAGCAATGCCCTTCTTGCAGCTTTCGATCTTCTTATAGCCCTCGCTGGTCGCGATGATCTGGCCGTTCTTCGCGGTCAGGCGGAAGCGGAACTCACCGGCCTTGTCCAGATAGACCTGGAATTTCGGGTGTTTGATCTTCACGCCGTCCTCGACCGTCTGGTCTTCGATCTCAGCGATCGGGGCGTTGTTCTGGACGCTCAGTATCCCGCCGTTGCAGCTTTTCAGCGCTTTGTAAAGCTGAGATGTCGCAATGATCTCGCCGTTGCCTGCTTTCAGGTTGAACCTGAACGAGCCCTTTTCAGTTACTTTGATGACAAATTTACCCATAAGCCGCCTCCTTTTTTAAAATGATCTCTGATACCATCTTAAATCAGAAAACAGCCTCACTCAATAGATTACTTTTATTTTTTCAGCAAAAATCACCAACAAAATCCAGTACTTCAAGAAGAATATCTGCCGATTCCTCACACAGCGTTTCCATCGGCACGTCCTCCTCTTCGAAGACATCCCGGGCCTCGGCAACGAGGTCCATCGAATCCTCAAGGGAAGCGACCTCATCCTCGAGAAGCTCCCCCTTCCGGCTGAATTTCGCATCATCCGAAAGGGCAAGGAACGCCTCCTCCCGCCGGTCATGAAGCTCCGCAAGCTGTTCCTTCAGCGCGTCGAGGCCCGAAAGATCCCCGTCCTTCCCCGCGCGGAGAAGCTTTTCCTCCGCCTTCAGCGCCGCGATAAATGCCTTTAATTCCTTGTTTTCCGCCATATCCTACGCCCTTTTCAGAAACGTCTCAAGCTCCGGGAGCCGCTTTTCCGCCGTCCTGCGGCCGATGTTGTAGACCCGCAGGATCTCCTCCACGTCATGCTCGATGTGGCCGATGTTCAGCGCCTCCGGCGGCTGGATCACGAACGCCGCGCCGTCAGAGACCCTCCGGCCAATATACTGTATCGTCTCGTTGTACATTTCGTGCCTGCGCGCCATCGCCTCCACGATATTCGGGTATTTCCGGAGAGACGCGCGGATCACCGGCATCATCCCGCTCGGCTCCTTCACATAGCCTTCCGGCTGCGTGAGGACGATGACATTGCGGCCGTAGCCTTGCTTCTCAAAAAACCGGACCGGGATGGAATCAGAGATCCCGCCGTCCAGCATGAGCCTGCCGCCTACCTTCACGACCTCGGAGACCAGCGGCATGCTCGAAGAGGCGCGGATCCAGTCGAGCTCCTCCTCGTTGCAGGTAAGCATCCTGTGGTAAACAGGCCCGCCCGTCAGCACATTCGTCGCGACCACCCAGAACTCCATCGGGTCCTTCTCGAACGTCTCCGTGTCGAAGGGATCCAGCTTCAGCGGGACCTCCCGGTAGGCGAACTGCGTGCCGAAAAAGTTCCCGGTGGTGAGCAGCGACCGCCAGCTCGCGTAGCGCCAGTCGTGCGCAAACTCCACGTTGTAGCGGAGCGTGCGCCCGATCTGGTGTGATTTATAGTTGCAGCCGAAGCAGGCGCCGGCCGATACGCCGACCGCCCCGTCAAAGGGGATCCCCTGCTCCATCAGGACGTCCAGGACGCCGGCCGTAAACATGCCGCGCATCCCGCCGCCCTCAAGGACCAATCCTGTTCTCAAGCTTTTCCTCCTGCGCCCGGCGGGTTCCCGCCTTACGCGTTTCCATTACCCGCGCCCTGCGTGTTTCCGCGTGCCGCCGGGTTCTTCCTTCTTCTGCCGCCGCGGTGCGTCCTCTTCGGCTTCGGTGCCTCCGCTGCGCCCTGTCCCGCGGCCGATGCTCCCTGCGCCGCCGGGGCCTTCGCTGCCTTTGCTTCCGCCTTCGGATGCGCTGCTGTCTTTTCTGCTGATGCAGCTTTCTGCTTTGCTTCCGCTGCCTGGGTCTCTGCCGCAGCCGCTTCCGCTCCGCTCTTCTTCCTTCTGCTGCGGCGACGCCTTGACTTTGCCGCAGGCTTTTCGTCTGCCGGGGCTTCTGTTGTCAGATCCGCTGCCGGGGTCTCTTCCGCGACTGCTTCGGCTGCTTCCGCCGCCGGGGCTTCCGCTTCTGCTGCTTCAGTCTTCACCTCTGCTGCAGGTGCTTCCTCTGCCTTTGCTTCTGTTTCGGGCTTCGCTGCCGCCTCTTCTGCTGATGCAGTTTCCTGCTTTTCTTCTGCTGCCAGGGTTTCTTCCGCCACGACTACTTCCGCGGCTGCTTCCGCTGCCGGGGTCTCTGCCGCAGCTGCTTCCACTTCGCTCTTCTTTCTTCTGCCGCGGCGTTTCTTCGGCTTTTCGGCCGGGGCTTCTTCTGCCACAGGCGCTTCCGCCTTCACTTCCGCAGCCGGAGTTTCAGACTCTGCCGCTTCGGTCGTGGTTTCAACGACAGCCGCTTCCTTAACCGCTTCAACTGCCGTGGCTTCTGTCTTCGCCGTCTCAGGCTTCGGCTCCTCAGCAGGGGCTTCCTCAGCTGCAGCTTCTGCTTTCGCTTCCGCTGCCGCTGCTGCCGCAGCCGCCTCAATTTCACTCTTTTTCCTTCTGCCGCGGCGTTTTTTCGGTTTCTCGGCCGGGGCTTCTTCTGCCACAGGCGCTTCCGCCTTCACTTCCGCAGCCGGAGTTTCAGACTCTG
>CACXDR010000185.1 GCA_902766415.1 uncultured Lachnospiraceae bacterium | reverse complement strand
TCATTCGCGGTGCCGGTCTTGCCCGCGGCCTGCTGGCCGTCGATGTCGAGGCCGCGCCCGGTGCCGTAGGAACGGTCCATGGTGCCCTTCAGCACGTCCGTGAGGATGTAGGCGGTGCCTTCCGTGAACACCTGCGTCCTCCGCGGGGCGCTGGTGAACAGGTCCTCCCCGGTCTTGTCGAGGATGATGCCGGTGATGCAGGTACGGTCGTCGTAGGTCCCGTAGTTCGCTAGCGTCGAGTAGCCCTTGGCCATCTCGACGACGCGCGTACCGTAGGTGAAGCCGCCGATCGAGACGGCCATCGCGGTATTGTCCTGCCAGGAAAGGGAGGAGAAGTTCATTTTCCCGAGGTAGGCAAGGCCGTTCCGGATGCCGACCCGCTCGAGGAGCTGCCACGCGACGGTGTTCAGCGACCGGTTCAGGGCCTCGCGGATGGAAAGGTATCCGCGGTAGCTTCCGCCGGAGTTGGACGGGCCGCCCTCGAACTCGTGGTCCTCGATGATGTAGGAGGGATAGAAGTACCCGGTCTCGAACGCGGGACCGTAATCAAGGAGCGGCTTGATGGAGGAGCCGGGCTGCCGGGTGGAAAGGAAGCCGCGGTTGTATTCGTCCGCCGTGCCGCGCCCGCCGACGATCGCGACGACCTGGTTCGTCCGGTTGTCGACGATGGCGCCCGCGCCCTGCATGGCGAATTTTCCGTTCTCCTGGACCTCGTCCGAGCGGGCGTCCAGCGCCTCGTCGATCCGCGCCTGGAGCTGTTCCTGCATCGCGCTGTCAAGCGTGGTGTAGATCCGGTAGCCGCCGCTCCGGATGCTCTCGGTCTTCTGGGCGTAGGCCTCCTTGTAGCGCGCCTGGTAGGTGCTGTAGGCGTCCTTTGACGCGAAGGTGTACTCGAAGGAGAAGCCGTCGTTCTTCAGAAGCTCCAGGGCCGCGCAGTGGATCGCGTAGCTCGTCTGGTAGTTCTCGGGCGCCCCGGAGGCATGCTCCGTGATCACGCCGAGCGGCATCCCGCGGTACTCCTTAAGCTCCGCCTCGGTGAGGTGGCCGCACTCGTACATGCTGTTCAGGATCTCGTTGCGCTTCTTTTTCGAGGCGTCCGGGTGGTTGATCGGGTCGTAGCTCGCCGGCCGGTTGCTTATGCCGACCAGGACCGCGGCCTCCCAGACCTCGAGCTCCTTCGCGTGCTTCGCGAAGTAGTACTGGCTCGCGGCCTCAACGCCGTAGCAGCCGTGCGCGTAAAAGTTCCCGTTGCAGTAGAACTCCAGGATCTTTTCCTTGCCGAACTTCCGCTCGAGCTCGGGAGCGATCATGATCTCCGTAAGCTTGCGCTCGAAGGTGCGCTCCTGGGTGAGGTAGGTATTCTTGATGACCTGCTGGGTGATGGTGGAGCCGCCCTGCGTGACGCGGCGGTTCTTGATGTAGGACCAGGCCGCACGGATCAGCGCCTGGTAGTCGATGCCGTTGTGTGAATAGAACCGGCGGTCCTCCTGGTCGATGTAGGCGTTGATGAGGTTGTCCCCGATCTCGTCGAAGGGGAGGTAGACATAGTGGCCGGCGTTGATCACGCCGATCTTATTGCCGTCCTTGTCGAAGATCTCCGTGTCGCTGACAAGGCGGAAGTCCGCCTCGTCCATGTGGTTGTAGGTCTCCATGGCGTTCTCGCGGATGTCCTTCAGCTGGGGATAGATCTTGTAAAGGACATAGCTGCCCGCGCCGAAGCATGTGAGCATCAGGATGAGAAGGACCACCTTCAGAAAGGTGATGAAGGGATGCGTCCGCCTTTTCATTTTTTTCCTGCTTTTTGCCATGACGGCATATCCTCCTGCCGCGCGTGTCATGACCGTATGAGATCCGCTGTTCCGAAGGGGATCATCTTCGCGAGGGCGTCCATGGTGAGCTCCACCTGGTACCCGCGCTTTCCCGCGGACACGAAGACCGACGGGAGGTCCAGCGCGCTTTCATGCAAGGTCGTACGGAAGAACTTCTTCATGCCGATCGGGGAGCATCCTCCGTGGATGTACCCGGTGAGGCCGAGAAGGTCCTTTGACTTCAGCATTTCGATGGACTTTTCCCCGACCGCGGCGGCTGCCTTTTTAAGGTCCAGCTCCTCGGCGGCAGGGATGACGAAAACATAGTGCTGCCCGCTTTTCGCGACGGTGACCAGCGTCTTGAACACACGCGCCGGATCCTGGTGAAGATATTCGGCGACCTCCACGCCGCTCAGGGCTTCCTCAGGGGGATACGTGTATTCGTTGAAGCTGACCTTCTTCGCGCTCAGAAGACGGCAGACATTCGTTTTTTCATTCGCTTTAGACATGGTCTTAATATAACATAAAATCAGCAACTATGGTATAATGCTTGTATTAATGCGCACTGATAAGGCCGGATTCTAAGGTTCATCAGGAGAAGAACAATGAAAGAAGACAAAAAAGCCCAGGAGCAGCTGAAGGCGTATCTGCGCTGGCCGCTTGTCCCTGCGGTCCTTTCCGTGTGTGCCGCCGCGGGAGCCTTCGCGTGCAGCAGGCGGGCAGGCGCCCTCACGGCTGTGTTCGCGCTGATCATCGCGGCATTCTGCATACACCTGTATATAACGGCACGCAGGAACATCGTCCGCGCCATGGTGACCTATGCCGTCTCGACGGATGCACTGCAGAAGCGCCTGTCGGACGATCTCGACGTCCCGTACGCGTTCCTGGACCGCTCGGGAAGCTTCGCGTGGCAGAACAAGTCCATGAAGGCGCTGTTCAAGGAGATGAAGATCGCGCCGAAGAACATCGCCGACCTGTTCCCGGAGATCCGACCCGAGGAGCTCGCGAAGATCGGGGAGGCGGAGGACTATCACGTCGCGCTCGACGAAAAGCGCTTCCGCGTCCGGGTGCTCCGCACAGGGGAGGCGACGGACCGGATCTTCGCGCTTTACCTTTACGACGAGACGGAAGTCCTCACGCTGAAGGACGAGCTCATCGAGACGCGCCTGGTGGC
>CACXDR010000184.1 GCA_902766415.1 uncultured Lachnospiraceae bacterium | reverse complement strand
GAAAGCGGCAGAAAACGGCGGCCGGAAGGCGGCAGGATAAGGAGCAGGTAAGATGGAACGTTTTTTCGGATTTGACCTCGGGGACGCGGAGAGCGCGGTCTCCGTGCTGAAAAAGAAGGACACCGGCGCGCCGGAGGTCCTTACGCTCTGTGATACGAAGAGCCTTGTCACCGCGTACGCGAGGACGGCGGACCGCGGGATGGTCATCGGCGAGAGCGCCTGCTGGGACCCGGACGCGGTGGAGCGGAAGCTGCGCTTCAAGAGCCGCTTCCTGGTGGACGCGGAATCCGCGAAGGATATCACCGCGTTCGCGTCGGGCGTGCTGGGGGAGCTTTATTCCTCCGGCGGACTGGTACAGAATGAAGACTGTACCTTCCATATCGGATGCCCTGCGGGCTGGGACAGGAACGCGAGGGAAAAATACAGGAAGATCTTCGAGAAGGTCGGGTATCCCCCCATGAAGATCATCTCCGAGTCGCGCGCGGCGCTGGTGAGCGCGTGCCAGTCGAAGAACCTCCAGGTCGGGTACGATATCCTTTCGCACCCGGTGCTGGTCGTGGATATCGGTTCATCGACCACGGATTTCGCCTATATTATGGGCGGGCGCGAGGTGGAGCTCCGCACGGCCGGCGAGGTGTTCCTCGGCGGCGGCATCATGGACGAGATCCTTCTTGAGACCGCGGTGGAGCGGTCGAAGGACCGTGCCGAGATCCGGGAGATCTTTGAAAAGAGCAGCCCTTGGCGGAGCTACTGCGAGTTCGCTGCCCGGAGGCTTAAAGAGAAGTATTTTGCGGACGAGGACTACTGGAAAAAGAACGACTGCATGCAGACGGTCCGGATCCGCTACGGCAGGCCGGTCACGCTGACGCTCCGTATGGATGCTGAGACGGCGGAGGCGCTGACAGACCGCGCGACGGAGAAGCTCGGCGGCAGGTCGTTCCACCAGGTGTTTACGGAGAGCCTCCGGGAGACCAGGCGGAAGATCACGGGCGATGTTCCCGAGCTCCTGTTCCTGACCGGCGGCGTCTCGAAGCTTCCGGCGATCGCGGACTGGTGCCGCGAGATCTACCCTGAGGCCGTGGTGATCACCGGCATGGAGCCGGAGTTCTCCGTGTCGCGCGGACTTGCGTGGTGCGGGCGGATCGACGACGAGCTCCGGGATTTCATGAAGGAGGTCGAGAACCTCAGGGATTCGAGTATCGTCGAGCAGCTGGTCGGTTCGAAGATCGACAAGCTGTACAAGGACGTGGTCGAAGCTGTTACGGAGCCCATCCTGAAGGAAGCGGTCCTGCCTGTCATAGACCGCTGGAGGGACGGGAGTATAGAACGCCTCCAGGACATCGACGGCGAGATGGAGAAGGAGATCACGGCGTACCTTCACACGGACGAGGCGAGGAAGTGCATGATCCGTCCGGTCACGGAATGGCTGAAGCCTATCGCCTACAGCCTTGAGGAGCACACGGTGCCCATCTGCGTGAAGCACAATATCCCGTACCGGGCGCTGAGCCTCACGTCCTTCCTGAACGTGTCGCCGGAGGACTTCCGGATCGACGCGAAGGACGTTTTCGCGGTGGAGGAGACCACCTGGATGATCGATACCATCATCTCCATCATGATCGGGCTTCTTTGCGGCGGCGGCGGGATCGCCGTGATCGCGAACGGACTGCCCGGGCTCATCGCGGGAGCGGTGCTTTCCCTGATCATCCTGTTCCTCGGGAAGGAGAAGATGCAGGGCGCCATCCTCGGGGCCAATATCCCCGTTCCCATGAGGAAGCTCCTGCCGAAGCGCTATTTCGAATCCCGCCTGACGAAGATCTCCGCGGAGGTCCGCTCGGATTTCATGAAGCGGCTTGAGAAGGACAAGAACGAGGAGATCACGGAACGCATGGTCCACGATATTTCGGACCAGATCGAGGCCTGCCTCATGAAGATGGCGGAGGTCGTGGAGATCCCGCTCGGATGACCGGAAGGAAAGGACAGTCCATGAAGATCGAGTACTCCGCCGAGTTTTCGGACTATATGAAGAGAAAGCGCAAAGCGTACGCGGTCGTCGCGGTCGCGGAGGCGGCGCATTCCGACATTGAGATCACGGAGATCTTCGTGCGGGTCTGTGACGAAGGGCACGCGGATTATCTTAAGAAGAAAAAGAGATACCGCGAGGTGGCGGATGGGGACAGGAGGGTGCTGCTCCCGCCGTACCGTCTCGACTATGAGGAGACGCTTCGGTTTTTTATAAGAAAGCAGTTTATATTTAAAACACTTGCGGTGGAGGGCGTCAGGCTGTAGCGGTTCCCGGGGACGGTCTTTGCGGGGCCGGGAAACAGATATGAAACAGCTATGGGACGCACGAAATGATTTAAAAAAGAAATAACCGAGTAATATTACACTTATTCAATTAAAAAACTATAAAATTAATGATCAAAACGTGAAGGCGTTGTATTGATTTTGAAAACGAGGGTGCTATACTGATACTGATTATCGGTATAGCACCCTCGGAGGTTTTATGAAATTTTATCCGGCCGCATCGGCTGCCGCTGAAGAGGACGCGCTGAAAACCGACCTTCAGAAGGCCCACGAGATCGGGGTCATGAAGATCGGCAGTGAGTTCCTTTTTTTTCGTGTCAGGCTGAAAACCTATTATATCCCGTTCAGTGAGATCACCCGCTGCTTCCGCAGAGTCCGCTCGGTCCCGGCACGCATGTGCTGCGGCCGCGGAAACATGGCGATGGAGAGCATGGTCATCTGCACGGAGGCCGGGGAGGCCGCGGAGATCCAGATGCCGGGCGAGCGCGCCGGAAAGGCGGCGCTTGAGGAGCTGAAGGTGAAGATCCCGCACGCAGCGTTCGTGCGGCCGGCGGCAGAGGGCAGTGAGGCATGAGCGGTCCGGTAAGCCAGGAAAGGCGCAAGGGAAAACCGGCGGATACGTCGGAAGCCCTGGAGCGGCTGCTCAAAACCTTCGAAGCCTACTATACGGTAAACAGGGAAACACCTGCGGAGCCCTTCCGGGCGGAAGCGGAATTCCGTATGCATGACGAGCAGTATTTCCTTATCAAGTCCGCCAAGGTCACGGAGTACGATTCCCGCGAATTCCTTTTCTTCGCGGTGACGGAGCGGCTGACGGCGGAGCTTTATGAGACGCTCGACGAAAGAGCCTGGGAGGAGGGCCTCTCCAGGGTCGAGGTGAAGCCGAACCACCGGAACACCGACATTTCCCTCCTGATCCTCGCCGACAGGGTGGACCCGGAGGCGGCAGCGCTCATCCGGAAGCGGCGCCGTTACAAGAGCTACCGCTTCGGCTTCCGGGGGTGGAGCGCCTACAAGGTGATTGCATACGATCTGGAAAGCGGAACGACCGTCCAAAACCGCATGGGCGACGCGATGCGCCAGATCTTCAGCAATATTTTTTAATTTTTCAGGAAAAGGAGATTCAGTTATGACAGCATTACTCATCATCGTTGCTGCTATCGTCTGCCTTGCGATCGGTTACGTGACCTACGGCAGCTGGCTGGCAAAGGAGTGGGGCGTCGATCCGAACAGAGAGACCCCGGCTCACACAATGGAAGACGGCGTCGACTATGTTTCGGCTCCGCCGCAGGTCCTTATGGGACATCATTTCTCGTCGATCGCGGGCGCAGGCCCGATCAACGGCCCGATCCAGGCTTCCGTTTTCGGATGGCTCCCCGTTTTCTTATGGTGCGTCATCGGCGGTATTTTCTTCGGCGGCCTTCAGGATTTCGGCTCCCTGTTCGCATCGGTCAGACACGGCGGCAAGTCTGTCGGTGAGATCATCAAGGACTCCATGGGCAAGCGCGCGCAGAAGCTGTTCATCATCTTCGCCCTGCTCGTTCTGATCCTGGTCATCGCTTCCTTCGTCAACGTCGTCGCGGGTACCTTCTTCACGAAGCCGGATGATGCCGGCAACGTCGCGTTCGGCTTTGTCGGAAACCCGACCGGAAACCAGACCACGGCTATGATCTCCCTGCTGTTCATCGTCCTCGCCATCATCTACGGCATCGCGACGAACAAGTACGGCGTGAAGACCGGCCCGGCGACCATCGGCGGCATCATCGGCATCGTCCTCATCGTTGCGATCGGCATGAACGTCGGCTTCGCTATGGGCAGGACCGCATGGATCATCTTCATCGGCGCATACATCACCGTTGCTTCCCTGATCCCGGTATGGATCATGCTGCAGCCGCGTGACTATCTGTCGAGCTTCCTGCTTTACGCGATGATGCTCATCGCGGTCTTCGGTATCCTCAGCTCCGCGTTCACCGGAACGGCGACCTTCTCGCTTCCGATGGTCAACCAGGCGAAGGTCGGCGACCTGTTCCCGACCCTGTTCATCACGGTCGCGTGCGGCGCATGCTCAGGCTTCCATTCTCTGATCTCTACCGGTACTTCCTCCAAGCAGCTGGACAACGAGGCGCACGCAAAGGCGATCGGCTACGGCTCCATGTTGATCGAGTCCGCGCTGGGCGTTATCTCCCTGATCGCGGTCGGTATGGTCTTTGAAAAGTACACCTCCGGCGGCTTCGGTTCCCCGTCCGCAGCATTCGCAGGCGGCATCGGCACCATGTTCGCGGCTGAAGGGACCCCGACCTACAACACCATCTACGCGCTGCTGACGCTGGCTGTTTCCGTCTTCGCGCTGACCTCCCTTGATACCGGTACCCGCCTGTCCCGCTTCATGTTCGGCGAGCTGTTCCTGTTCGAGGGCGAGGCTACCGCTGCTGACGCGAAAGGCTTCCGCAAGGTCCTTGCGAACCCGCTGTTCGGCACGCTGTTCATGGTCATCATCGGCTGCGTCCTCGGCGGACTTTCCCTTTCCGCGATCTGGGCACTGTTCGGCGCTGCGAACCAGCTCCTTGCAGGTATCGCCCTGATGGCAGTCTGCGCATGGCTGGGCGATGCCGGCAAGAACAACAAGATGTTCTTCTTCCCGATGGCATTCATGCTCTGCGCGACCCTGACCCAGCTCATTAAGACCGTCATTGCCAAGGCAGGCATCTGCTTCGGCGGTGCGGATCCGGGCGCTGTCCCGATGTGGGGCCACTGGTTCCAGCTTCTCTTCGCTGCGGCGATGACCCTGCTGGCAGTCATCCTCGTCATCGAGGGCTTCCAGACCTTCTCCAAGCAGGCAGCTGCGAAGAAGGCCTGAAAACGATCTATATAAAGTAAACTGAAGAGGGACTGTAGCACTAAGGTTTTTTTGAGACAAGTTCCCCCGTGTATGGACGCTCCGGACACCTGGGGAACATTGTCTGCATTTTTCCTTAGTGCGGCAGTCCCTCTTTTATTATTTATGGCAGGATCAGG
>CACXDR010000183.1 GCA_902766415.1 uncultured Lachnospiraceae bacterium | reverse complement strand
CGCCTTGCCGGACTCAGCCTGAACCTTACGGATACCGCAGGGATCCGGGAAAGCGACGACCAGGTGGAACGGATCGGCGTGGAACGCGCCAGGGCGGCAGCGGCCGATGCGGACCTCCTTCTGGTCGTGATCGACAGCTCGTCCGGGCTCGCGGAGGATGATACGGAGATCCTCGCCTCCGCGGAAGGGAAAAACGCGATCGTCCTCCTGAATAAATCCGACCTTGGAAACGTGAGTTCCGCGCTTTATGAGGAAGTGAAGAAGCGCACCTCGCACCCCGTCATCATTTTCTCCGCAAAGGAAGGGACCGGCCTTCCCGAGATGGAACAGGAGCTGAAGGACATGTTTTACCGCGGGGAGATCGACTTCAACGACCAGATCTACATCACGAACGCGCGGCATAAGGACGCGCTCCGGAACGCGAGGAATTCGCTCCTTGAGGTGCGGAAAAGCATTGAAGCCGGCATGCCGGAGGACTTTTTCTCGATCGACCTTATGGACGCGTACGAGGCGCTCGGAACGATCACGGGCGAGACCGTCGGGGAAGATGTAATCGAACGTATATTCGAGAAATTCTGCACCGGGAAGTAAAGCAGGAAGAAAACAGCTTGAGACAGATCCTTAAGTTAAGGACTGAGAAACAGAGAGCATATGGCAGTGAATTATATTGAAGAATATTATGATGTCGCCGTTGTCGGCGCAGGACACGCAGGCTGCGAAGCCGCGCTTGCGGCGGCCCGGCTCGGGCTCGAGACGATCGTGTTCACGGTAAGCGTCGATTCGATCGCGCTCATGCCCTGCAACCCGAATATCGGGGGAACGTCGAAGGGCCACCTGGTACGAGAGCTCGACGCGCTCGGCGGCGAGATGGGCAGGAATATCGACAAGACCTTCATCCAGTCGCGCATGCTGAATGAGTCCAAGGGCCCGGCGGTGCATTCGCTCCGCGCGCAGGCGGACAAGCAGGCCTACACGCGCGAGATGCGGCGGACCATGGAAAAGCAGGAGCATCTCCAGATCCGCCAGGCGGAGGTAAGCGAGCTGGTCACGGAGCCAGGGGAGGACGGAAAGCTGGTATGCACCGGCGTGAAAACGCTTTCCGGCGCGCTGTATCACGCAAAGGCGGTCGTGCTCGCGACCGGCGTCTACCTGAACGCGCGCTGTATATTCGGCGAAATCAGCGAGTACACCGGTCCGAACGGCCTGAAGGCCGCGAACCACCTGACCGACTCCCTGATCGCGAACGGTGTGATCATGTATCGCTTTAAGACCGGCACGCCTGCGCGCGTCGACGGCAGGACCATCGACTACTCAAAGATGGAGGAACAGAAGGGCGATGTTCCCGTGATCCCGTTCTCCTTCTCGACCGACCCGGCCGACGTACAGAAGCCGCAGGTAAGCTGCTGGCTCACGCACACCGGAGAGACGGCACATGAGATCATAAGGGCCAACATCGACCGCTCCCCGCTTTATAACGGGAGCATCCACAGTACGGGACCCAGGTACTGTCCGTCTATCGAGGACAAGGTCATGAAGTTTCCGGACAAGACAGGACACCAGATCTTCGTCGAGCCGGAAGGGCTTTACACGCACGAGATGTACCTTGGCGGCATGTCCTCCTCACTCCCGGAGGACGTGCAGTACGCGGTGATCCATTCGACGCCCGGACTTGAACATGCCCGCGTCGTGCGGAACGCGTACGCGATCGAGTACGACTGTATAGACGCGCGGCAGCTGAACGCGGACCTGGAATTCAAGAGGATCCGCGGGCTTTTCGCCGGCGGACAGTTCAACGGGAGCTCAGGCTACGAGGAGGCCGCCGTCCAGGGCTTTATGGCCGGCGTCAACGCGTCCATGCGCGTACTGGGCCGGGAGCCCTTTATCATTGACAGGTCGGAGGGCTATATCGGCGTCCTGATCGATGACCTTGTGACGAAGGAAAGCCACGAGCCGTACCGGATGATGACCTCGCGGTCTGAGTACCGGCTGCTCCTCCGGCAGGACAACGCGGATCTGAGACTTTCGGAGACAGGCTATCGTATCGGGCTGGTTTCTGAAGAGCGGATCAAGGCGGTCCGGGCGAAAAAGGCTGCGATCGACGCGGAGATCGCGCGGTTAAAGAAAAAGACCCTTGGGGCAAACGCTGCGGTGAACAGCGTGCTTGAATCCTGGGGCTCTGCCGCGCTTCGGACCGGCGTTTCGCTTGCGGACCTGGTCGCGAGGCCCGAGCTGAACTACGAAAAGGTCGCCGCGCTCGACCCGGACCGTCTGGCGCTTCCGGCGGACGTAACGGAGCAGGTGAATATCGAGATCAAGTACGAAGGATATATCCGACGCCAGGAACAGCAGGTCAGGCAGTTTAAGAAGCTGGAAGGCAAGCTTCTGCCTGCGGATCTCGATTATTCAAAGGTCGGCAGCCTGCGTCTCGAGGCGGTGCAGAAGCTGAACCAGGTAAAGCCGCGGTCCATCGGGCAGGCGTCCCGCATCTCCGGTGTTTCCCCGGCGGACACGAGCGTGCTTCTTGTCTGGCTGGAGGCCCACGGTATGGCGGGGGAAAGCTGAAGGGCTGCTGAATGATTGCCGAAAGAAAGCTGAATGGCAGGTCAGGGACAGCTGAAGAGAAGCTGAAGAACAGACGCGAGGCTGCTTCAGATTGAGCAATTGGTTATCGTACAATGATCTTACATAAAAAGGATCCGGATACTTCGATGCAAAATCAGAACGGATCCGGAAAGGTCAGGACAAAGGATCAGATTATGTCTGAACATGATGTTTTTATCGAGGAATTAACGCGGGCAATGAAGGTGCTCCCGTTTGAACTCTCAGAGGAGCAGTCGGAGAAGTTTTATGTTTTTTACCAGGACCTGATCGAGACCAACAAGGTCATGAACCTCACCGCGATCACGGAAATGAAGGAGGTCATAAGCAAGCATTTCGTCGACAGTCTCTCCCTGGTACTGGCGGTCCCGGACCTTCCGGAGAAAGCATATACAATTCTGGATCTTGGTACGGGAGCCGGCTTCCCCGGGATCCCGCTTGCGATCGCCTTTCCGAACCTTCGCCTCACGCTGCTCGACAGCCTGAACAAACGGATCCGTTTTATCAAAACAGAATGTGAAAAGCTTGGGCTTGGGAATATTGAGGCACTCCACGGCCGGGCCGAAGATTTTGCCAGAAATCACGACTACAGGGAGAAGTTTGATCTGTGTGTTTCCCGTGCGGTTGCAAATTTATCCACATTGTCTGAATACTGTTTGCCTTTTATCCACAAAACCGGATTATTTATCCCCTATAAGTCGGAAAAAGCAGATGAAGAAATCCACAATGCGGAAAAAGCCCTGTCGCTCTTAAGCGGCAGACTCGAAAAGACAGTTCCCTTCGAACTGCCGGACCAGGAAGGCATCCGGAACCTTCTGGTGATCCGCAAGACCGGATACATTCACAACCGGTATCCGAGAAAAGCCGGACTGCCCTCAAAAGAACCGCTTTGATGTTTCACGTGAAACGTTGAAAGACAAGAAAGCCTTTGAAGCGGACCGCATGTTTCACGTGAAACATTGAAAGATAAGAAGGCTCTGAAGCGAGCCGCCGGTTACACGTGAAATGTAAATAATGATCCATAAATAAGCTGCAGGTTTGACGTGACGTGTCAGAGAAAGAGGCAGCTACTAAAGTGAGCTAAAGATCTTAAGCTAAGCATAGAGGATAAAACAGTTCTGAAAGGAGCCGCAATGTTTCACGTGAAACATCACGGAAAGAAAAAGGAACTGCAGGTAAAACGCATATTCACGAGGAACACGGAAGGACGATCCGGACGTTTATCCGGAATGCAACCTGCTTTACATAATGTGATGTACCGAGTGGATCCCTCCAAAAGGAACAGGCATGTTTCACGTGAAACATGAAAGACGGCGAAAACAGAATACGGGAACAGTTGTTCTTCAGAGAAATATAATACAGGAGATGTTTCACGTGAAACATCTCCTGTGTTATACTCTATCTTGTCCGAATGACATATCAGTAAT
The DNA here is from genome assembly GCA_902766415.1 of uncultured Lachnospiraceae bacterium. The sequence goes on along the minus strand of CACXDR010000183.1, from coordinate 6,392 downwards.
AATCAATCAGAAATATACGACGGTCCTCTTCTTCGGGAGGATGTGTATTATATAAGGAAGAAACTATGAGCAAAACGATTGCGGTTGCAAACCAGAAGGGCGGCGTGGGCAAGACTACGACTGCGGTGAATCTGGCGGCAGCGCTTGCCGAGGCCGGCATGAAGGTGCTTGCGGTCGATATAGATCCGCAGGGAAATATGACGAGCGGGTTCGGCATAGAAAAGGAAACGGCGGAGCATACCGTCTATGAAATGATCATGGGTGCCTGCAAGCCGGAGGAAGCTGTGCAGAAGACGTATTCGGAGCATCTGGACCTGATCCCCTCCAACATGGAGCTTGCGGGTGCGGAGATCGAGCTTCTTGATATGGAGCAGCGTGAGAATGCTCTGAAGGACGCCCTGAAGGCAATAAAGAAAAACTATGATTTCGTCCTGATCGACTGTCCCCCGTCTTTAAGCCTTCTTACCGTGAACGCGCTTACGGCGGCTGATGCAGTTCTTATCCCGATCCAGTGCGAGTATTACGCTATGGAAGGACTGAACCAGATGCTGAAGAGCATCCGCCTTGTGCGGAAGAGGCTGAACACGAAGCTTAAGGTGGACGGCGTGGTGTTCACGATGTACGATGCCAGGACCAACCTTTCCCAGCAGGTCGTGGACAGTGTAAAGGAAGCCCTCAACGAACATATCTACGAAACGATGATACCGAGAAACGTCAGGGTGGCCGAGGCTCCGAGCTACGGTCTTCCCGTAACAGAATATGACCCGCATTCCAGCGGAGCGGAAAACTACCGCAAGCTGGCGGCGGAGGTGATCGGAAAGGAGGACTGATCTCATGGCTGGCAGGAGAAAGGGCCTGGGCAGGGGCCTGAACGCGATCTTCGGCGAGGACGCGGAGACAAAGGAATCCGGCGCGAAGAAGGCTCCGGCACGCAAAGCATCCGCGCGAGGAGGTGCAAAGAAGGAAGCGGCCGAAAAAACAGGTTCTGAAGAGACCGCGGCAAAGAAGCAGGACGATGAGACCGCCGGCCGTGAGGGTACCGCAGGCGGAGAAGTCCTCGTAAAGCTTTCAAAGATCCTGACAAATGAAGCGCAGCCCAGAAAGAGCTTCCAGGAGGAGCCGCTCAGGGAGCTCACGGAGTCTGTACGGCAGTATGGCGTCCTTCAGCCTCTTCTTGTGAAGAAGGACGGGGACAATTACCGGATCATCGCCGGCGAACGAAGATTCCGCGCCGCAAAGGCTGCAGGCCTTACCGAGATCCCGGTGATCGTCAGGGACTATACCACACAGCAGGCTGCGGAGATCTCCATTATAGAGAACGTGCAGCGAGAGGACCTGAACCCGATCGAAGAGGCGATGGCTTACCAGATGCTGATCGACGATTACGGGCTTAAGCAGGAAGAGATCGCCGATCGGGTAAGCAGGAACAGGACGACTATCACCAACGCCATCCGTCTCCTTAAGCTGCCGGATGAGGTGAAGGCACTTGTCGCGGAGGGAACGCTTTCCCAGGGACATGCGCGCACGCTGCTCGGTATCGAAGATCCGGAAAAGCAGACGGAGCTCGCGAAGCAGGTGATCGAGAAGAGCCTGAGCGTCCGCGACACGGAGCGTCTCGTAAAGCTTGCAGGCAGGAAGCCGCGCAAAAAGCCTGCGGAGAACCAGGAGGAGGAGAAGGACTACACGCTTTTCTTCCGCGATTATGAAGACAAGATGCGCACGATCCTCGGAACGAAGGTCCACATAAGCCGAAGGGACAGGAACAAAGGAAGGATCGAGATCGATTACTATTCAACGGCAGAGCTTGAACGGATCATGGAGCTGTTCAGGAACATCGGCCAGGAATAAGGAAAGCGGGGCGATAACATGCAGAATCCGATCCTGATCGGCGCGATCGTCTTTGACGTTGTGCTGCTGGTCCTTATGATCCTACTGGCGTTACGGTACAGAAGGCTGTACCGTGCCTATGACCTCTTCATGCGCGGCAAGGATGCCGAAACACTCGAGGAAACGATCATCGCCCTCGGCGATGAGATGCGCGACCTCCGCGCGGAGGACCGCGCGAACAAGGACGCGATCCGCGTGCTGAACAAGAACCAGCGCGCGTCGCTCCAGAAATTCGGCATCGTCCGTTACAACGCGTTTAAGGAGATGGGCGGAAACATGAGCTTCGCGATCGCGGAGCTGGACTACACAAACTCCGGATTTATCATGAATACCGTACATTCAAGGGAAGGCTGCTACCTCTACGTAAAAGAGGTGGATTGCGGACAGACCGAGGTGCTTTTAAGCGCGGAGGAAAAGGAAGCCCTTGAGAAGGCACTCGGTTATCTGGACAGGTGATACCATCCGGACAGATGGTCTTCAGGGAAAAGAAGGAAAAACAGAAAAGGACAGACAGAAAAGGTAAGACAGAAAAAGTAAGACAGAAAAGGAAAGATAAAAAGGTTATTACCGGCTGCCTGAGGCGGAGCTCCCGCCCGGGCAGCTTTTCTGTTCCCGGAGGGGAAAGACCCCTGTTTCGAGTCTGCAAAACCGTCCTGAATTATGTTATGATATTCCAATGAAATCCGTTTTCCGGAACGGTTTCAGAAAGCCGCGGGAGAGACCGGCATAGCCGCCGCGGCGAAACGGGTCAGGGAAATCATAAGCATTCCGGCATGGAAAGAGAGGAAATGAGTTATGAGAGTACTTGAACAGAAGGAAAACTATGTTGTCAGGCTGGTAAAAAGGTTCCAGGCAGGTGATGTCTCGGCCTATGAGGAGATCTACGAGCAGGCCTATCCGCAGATCTATTACTTTGTATACAGGATGCTGCGGGACAGGCATGAGGCGCAGGACGTCACACAGGAGGTTTTCGTAAGCATCTACCAGAATCTTCCGAAGCTCGAAAACCCGCAGACCTTCCGGCGGTGGGCGAACCGGACCGCGCTGAACGCCTGCATCGACCACATTCGCGGATCGCGCGGGCACGAGACGGAAAGCTTCGACACGCTTTTCCCGGCAGGCGCAGGCGTGGAGGACGTCCGGGAGGAGGGAACGGAGGCCGGGATCCTTTCCGCCGAGCGCAGCGCCTGCGTAATGCGGGCACTGGATGAGCTGAGCCCGCAGCTCCGCGCGACAGTCCTCATGCGGTTCTACCTTGGGTACAAGGAGCGCGAGATCGCTGAGGAAATGAGTGTTCCGGTCAACACGGTAAAACGGCGGATGATGCTGGCAAAGAAGCGGCTGTCCGGAAGTCTTAGCGGAGTGTATTCCTTCGTCCCTTTTTTCTGCCTGAGAGCGGCGATCCGGGAAGAGTATCATACGGTCAGGCCGCTGTCAGAGGGGGCGGCAGGACTTGCCATCGCAGCCGCCGCAGAAAATGCACCGGTCCTGTGCAATACCTCGGCCCTGAGCGGCGTCTCAGCCTTGAATCCGGAGGGAACCGTGCCAGCCATGGCGGTTTCCGCGTTGGCGGCAGCGATGACCGCCGCGGCAGCCGCGTCCGTCGTGATCGCTGCGGCGGTCTGCACAGGTCAGCCGGATCACTACATCCCCGCTCCGGATCAGGAGCCTCCGTATATCACCGGGTACCGGGAAACGGAAGGCGGGATGGAGGTCTTTCTACGGGATGACCGTTCGGAGATCAGCTGGGAGCAGACAAAGGTACGGGGAAATGAGACTGTCCCGGGCAGCGGCCCGCAGGACGGGATCATCATCCCGATGGAAGCCTTTCCGGTCACGATGGAGGCCTGGGATATCCAGGGAAACTTCAGGATCTACCGTATTTCACTGGTCCGGGACGGGGCCGGAGCGCGGGAAATGGAATACCCTGGCGCGCATGATAATGCAATATAATGCATAATAATACATTTCAATGCATGCCGGCATATATTCAGACGCGATACGGCATTCCGGTAAATGCAGCTTTAAATACAGCTTTTGGTACAGCTTTCCGCACGACCTTACATGCATCTCAGTGTACGGGAAAGCTGACAGGAGACTTAATTCATGTCATATGTAGATGAAGTACTTGGGAAGCTCGCGGAGCGGGACCCGGACGAGCCGGAATATTACCAGGCGGTCAGGGAATGTCTTGACGCTGCCCGTCCGCTGGTGGATGAAAACGAGACGGTATACCGCGAGAACGCGATCCTTGAGCGTTTCATAGAGCCCGACCGGGTCATTTCTTTCAAGGTCCCCTGGATCGACCGGAACGGAAATGTGCAGGTGAACCGCGGATGGCGGGTCCAGTTCAACGACGCGGTCGGCGCTTACAAGGGCGGCATCCGTTTTCACAGGACTGTGAACCTTTCCGTCATGAAATACCTCGGGTTCGAAATGGTCCTCCGGAACGCGCTTACGGGGCTTCCCATGGGCGGCGCGAAGGGTGGGGCTGACTTTGACCCGAAGGGAAAAACAGACCGCGAGGTCATGTCGTTCTGCCAGAGCTTCACCAACGAACTGTATAAATATGTAGGCTTCAACATGGATATCCCGACCAGCGACATCGGCTGCGGGAGCCGCGAGATCGGCTATATGTACGGCCAGTACAAGCGGCTGACCGGAAGCTTCGAGGGCGCCTTTACAGGGAAGGGGCTGAATTTCGGCGGGACCTTTGTCCGCGTCGAGGCTACCGGGTACGGCCTTGCCTACATGGCGGAGGAGATGTGCCGGGCGAAGGGAATGGAGTTCGCAGGCCGGACCGTCGTTGTGACCGGGTCAGGAACCGTCGCCATGAGCGCGGCCCGGAAATGCTCGGAGGACGGCGCAAAGGTCGTCTCGATGAGCGATTCCGACGGATATATCTACGCCCCTGACGGCATCGACCTCGGGATCGTGAAGGAGATCAAGGAAGCCGGCCACGGGCGCATAAAGGAATACGCCGCCAGGGTGGAGGGCGCGGAATACACGGAGGGCAAGGGGATCTGGAACGTTCCGTGCGAGATCTACCTTCCCTGCGCGACACAGTACGAGCTTGGCCTTGAAGCAGCGGAGACCCTGGTAAAGAACGGCACGCTCATGGTCGCGGAGGGCGCCAACATGCCGGCGACGCCGGAAGCCGCGGCATATTTCCAGCAGCAAGGCATCATGTACATGCCCGGGAAGGCGTCGAACGCCGGAGGCATTTCGGTCTCCGGGCTTGAACAGGTACAGAACGCGGGGCACAGCGCGTGGACCTTTGAGGAGGTCGATGCACGGCTCCGCGGGATCATGCATGATATTTTTGTAAAGGTCGATGCCGCGGCGGCGAAGTACGGCAGAAAGGGCGACTATAATGCGGGCGCCAGCATCTGCGCGCTCGAAAAGGTCGCGGCCGCCATGATCGCGCAGGGCATCGTCTGAGCAGGAACGGAAAAGTTTACTTTCACAGACCTAACGGGTATAATGCCACTATGCACAGATACTTGAGAACGATCGGTTTTTCACAATACCATAGTGATGAAGAGGTCAGGAACCTTCTTGACAGCCTGCAGGCGCGCCTCGAAGACACCGCGCGCGTAGTCACGAAGCCAAGCGGGGACGTGGTCTGGGAGATCCGCGCCGAGCTGGGCCCGGGCATGGGCATACTGATGGAAGGCTACGTAGACCACCGGGGCGGCCTGGTCCGCGAGCGCTACATGCCTTTTTACGAGATCGATGAGATCACCTCGGACGTTTACTGCTCGCTCCAGAGACATGTGGACAACTGCGTTTTTTCGGGGCTGCTCGACGACCAGCGCGTCGGGATCTCGCTGATCTTCCGCCTGATGAATCCAGGCGAGTACCTCCAGCGCCGCCAGCGCTGCATGGGCACCAGCGTACGCGGCGTCCAGCTCGCGGCATATTCCACGAACGGGAAGATCCTCCTGCCCCTGAAGAAGACGGCAAAGCAGAGGGAAATGTCCCTGGTTGCGGACAAGGCGCGGGAGCAGCTGATCGACGCTGCCCGCCACGGAGATGAGTCCGCCATGGAGACCCTGAACGCGGAGGACATGAACCTCTACTCTTCCATCTCCAGGCGCATGCTGAAGGAGGATATCTACTCGATCGTAGATTCCACCTTTATGCCGCAGGGGATCGAGTGCGATATTTACACCGTGATCGGTGAGATCCTTGAGATCGACACCCGCAGGAATATGCTCACGGAGGAGGATGTCTGGGATTTCCTGGTGCGGACGAACGACATCCGGTTCCACGTCATAACGAACCAGATCGACCTCCAGGGACAGCCCGAGGTCGGGCGCCGCTTTAAGGGGACCATCTGGATGCAGGGCCGCGCCATCTGGGACGGAAGGTCCGGCAGGGAGGACAGTCCTGAGGATATCAGGTGAGAGGGGATACAGGGAGGACAGACCTCAAAAAAACGCAACTGAAAAAATCAAAAACAGGAATTGTTTGAAACGCAGACTTATGCTATAATTAACAGG
>CACXDR010000182.1 GCA_902766415.1 uncultured Lachnospiraceae bacterium | reverse complement strand
GGGATACTTTTTCAGCTCCCGCGCGGTGTCCAGGATCACCTGGCGCTCCTCTTCCGTGTACGCGGTCTTTTTCATCATGTGGAAGCCGCTGACCACAGCGTCCGGCGCGCCGCCGAACAATTCCTCGTAGCGGTCCAGGATGTTCAGGATGCCGTTGTGCGCGCACCCGGAAAACAGGACGCGCAGCTCTCCCTCCGTGACCACGAGGCACTGCTCATGGACAAAATCGTCGGGGACGATGGCATCGCCCGCCCTTTTCCTTAAGTTCCCGTTCGAGACGGGCAGGCTTCTTCTCTGCCTGATCCCGCTGAACAGGAACAGCTCGTCATCGATCCGGAGGTTTCCTTTCACGGTGACGACCTGCGGAAGCGACCGGATCTCCGGGGCGATCCCGATGTATTCCGGCTCCGGAACCCCCTCGCGGACCGCGTAGTACTCGCCCATGGCGCTCTCCTGCATGTAGATCTTCGCGTCCGGGTTCAGCCTTGTAAACGGGATGATGCCGCCGCTGTGGTCATAGTGCCCGTGGCTCAGGATCACGGTATCCACCCTCGTGAGGTCGACGCCCAGCTGCTCCGCGTTCCGGATGACGGACGCGGACGGACCGAGATCCATGAGCAGGCGGTGCCTTTCCGTTTCGACATAGAAGCTGAGGCCGTGCTCAAAGAGACAGCCCGCCGCGCCCTCCGTGTTTTCGATCAGGTTCCGTATCTTCATGTTCCCGCGCCTCCGTATCCTGCCTTACTTCCAGGGGAACGTCGCGATCCCGTAGATGTAGATGAAAATGATCACCGCCGGTACAAAGAACTGGAACAGCGGCTTCATCCACGGCCGGACCTTCAGGCCCCTGCCGGCATTGGCCTCCTCAACGAACTTGTCCCAGCCCCAGCCGAACCTGTTGCAGCAGAACAGGGCAAGGACCAGCGAACCGAGCGGCAGGATGTTCGTGGACACGATGAAATCCCAGAAATCAAGGAAGGAGCTCCCCTCCGCGAAGGGCTGGAACTTCAGCACACTGAAGCCGAGGGCCGTCGTAAGTCCGAGCAGGAAAATGCCGATCCCGCAGATCACGCTTCCCTTCGGCCTGCTCCAGCCGGTCAGTTCTCTCACCATGGCGAGGATGTTCTCGCAGACGCCGAGCACGGTGGACATGGCCGCAAAGACCATGAACAGGAAGAAAAGCGTTCCCCACCAGCGGCCGCCCGCCATGTTCTGGAAGACTGTCGCCATGGTGTCGAACAGGAGGCTCGGACCCGCGCCGACCTCAAGCCCGTAGGAGAAGCACGCCGGGAACATGATGAGGCCCGCGAGCAGGGCGACGAAGGTGTCCAGCAGGATGACGTGCACCGCTTCCCCGAGCAGCGCGTGGTCCTTTTCGATGTAGCTTCCGAAGATCGCCATGCCGCCCATGCCGACGGAAAGCGTGAAGAACGCCTGGTTCATCGCGCCGACGATGACGCTGCCCGTGATCTTGGAGAAATCCGGGATCAGGTAGAACTTAAGTCCTTCCGACGCTCCCGGGAGCATCAGGCTGTGCACCGCCAGGACCAGGAGGAGGACCAGCAGCGCGCACATCATGAACTTCGTCACGCGCTCAAGCCCGCCCTGCAGGTTGAAGCTCAGGATAAAGAAGGCCACGGTGACCGTGACGAACAGGAACACCACGTTGACGCGGGGATCCATGATCATGGGCACGAAGCCGAGGTCCGAGATGGAGCCCGTCGCGAACCGCCAGAAATAGCAGATCATCCAGCCGGTGACCACGCAGTAGAACGCCATGAGGGCGACGTTGCCTATCAGCGCGATGATGCCGAAGATACCCCATTTTGTCCCCGGCTTCCCGAGCTTTGCGTACATATAGATCGGGCTCACCTGCGCCGCGCGTCCTGCCGCGAACTCCATGACCAGCGCCGGAAGTCCCAGCAAAAGAAGGCAGAACAGATATACCAGCATAAAGCTGCCTCCGCCGTACTGCCCGCACATCCACGGGAACTTCCACACGTTTCCGCAGCCGATGGCGCAGCCCGCCGAGAGCATGATAAAGCCCAGGCGGCTCCCAAGCCGTTCTCTCTTGTCCATAATCGTCAGTCTCCCCCTCTTGAAAATAATGAAGAAATGCCGGCTGCTCGCCGGCATTTTCTATCATATCACAATATTGACCTGTTTTGTGCGGAACCTCGGGAAAGACTCTCGGCTGCAGGGATCATTCCCAATGTCAGGACTTTTCCTCCGGCAGCTCCGCCGTCCCGGCTGCCTCCCGCGCTTCCTCAAGGGCGCCGTTCAGCGCGCCGCCGACGAAAAGGATCATGAAGAGGACCCTTGCCCAGGTGATG
>CACXDR010000181.1 GCA_902766415.1 uncultured Lachnospiraceae bacterium | reverse complement strand
TGGAGAGGCTTCGCGGGCGCTGGATGAACGCAGTCCGTAAAAGCGCATCGCCTGAGGAAGCATTTTTAAACCTGTTCCATGTCCCGGAAGCGCTCCGGCATATGCCGGAAGAACTCTGCGGGGAGGAACGGGCCCGGCTCTATGAGGATCTCACGGAAAACTACAGGGCGGAAGGCCTCTACCGGAGATTCTGGGAAGAAGAGGAGGAGGCCGGGCCTTCCGGCGGAGGAGTTCCGGATATCTGGGAGGATCATGCGGACCTTGTTTTAAGCTGCATTTTGAGTGACGTCTGGTCGGATTGCCTGAAGCCCGGCTTTACAGAGCGGGAGATGCACATGAAGCTTGCGTGGATCGCAATGAAATACGCGGCAGTCCGGCGCTTTACGGAGCTTCGGCCGGCCCGCAGGGAGGCTGGTTACGGCGTGCTCCGCGACGGCATCGTCCTCATGACGAGGATCATGAGCATGGATGACGCGGAGATCTTTTCCTGGCTGGAAGAGACCTTTGACGACCCGGTCTGGGGCCCGGAGTATCCGGCGCTCCTGTTCGGCGGGATGAAGGATTGCAGATAAAGGACCTGTAAAACGGAGGTGCGTATGGATCTCAGCGGAAAGGAATTCGGCCTTGTATTCGGGGGCGGCGGGACAAAAGGCGCTTTTGAGGCCGGCGCGTCGAAGGCGCTGACGGAGCTCGGCATAAAGATCACAGGAGTTGCGGGCACCTCGATCGGCTCCGTGAACGGGGCGATGTTCGTGACCGGCCAGGTGGAACGCATGCTGGATCTTTACAGCGGGATCAGGGCGGAGGATATCCTCGAAGTCCCGGAGGACAGCGGGCTTGACACGGAGCGGGATCTGTTCACCTTCGGGAACCTTCTGAGGCTCGGAAGCGAGTTTATCGGGCAGAGGGGCATATCGAACGCGCCCTTCCGGAAGACGCTGGAGGAGGTCATTGACGTCGACGCGCTCTACGGATCCGAAACGGAATTCGGGATCTGCACCTACGACCGTGACACGAACAGGGGGCTCGAGATCTTCCGTGAGGACATTCCGAAGGAGCAGATCATAGACTACCTTCTTGCCTCCTGCTGCCTTCCGCTGTTCCGCCCGCAGGTGATCAACCGGACGTCCTACGCGGACGGCGCGTTCCATGACAATATGCCGGTGAACATGCTGCTCAGGAAGGGCTTCCGGAACGTGATCCTGGTCGATGTGAACGGGATCGGGAGGACCCGGAAGCTTGAAGACTCTGATGCCGCCGTCCGGGTGATATCGCCCTCCGCGGACCTTGGCGGGATCTTTGACTTCAACCACGGGAACATCATCCGCGGCATGAAGATGGGCTACCTCGATACCATGAAGGCTTTCCGGCGGCTGACCGGGAACCGGTATTATTTTGATATGGGAAGCTTTCATAAGCTGCTTGAGGACTTCACGCTGGATGAGATCCGCGGACTTGAAAAGGCTGCGGAGCTCTACGGGCTTGACCGGTACAAGGTCTGGGAGGCCGGGGAGTTCCTCGACGCTGCGGAGGCGGAGTTTAAGAAGGACGAGGAGGAGCTTAAGAAAACAGCCGCGGAGCCGTCCCTGGAGGGACTTAAGCAGCTCGCGGACAAGCGTACGGGGATCGCGGCGGCGACGAAGCTCCTTCAGGATTTTCCGACGCTGAACCTGAGCTCTGTGCCGTTCAAGGCGGCCGAGGAGTATGGTATGGCCGCCCGCGCGATGAAGACGCTGAAATTTATCAGAAGCTTCTAAAGGCCGGAGTTTGCGGATATAATGGACCCGTAGGCAGTACATGGAATGATTATGGCGGGAGAAGATCCTGCCGTGAAAAGGAGAATAAAAAATGGATCCTCAGAACGTGAAAAAGTTTGTGACCGCGGAAGAGGCCGTAAAGATCATCAAAAACGGCGACTGGGTCGATTTTGGCTTCGGCATCGGCTTCCCCGAGCTTTTTGACCGGGCGCTTGCCGGGCGCGCGGGAGAGCTTACGGACGTAAAGATCCGCGGCGGCCTCGTCTACGCGCCGAAGATCGAGGTGCTTGAGGCGGATCCGGAGGGAAAGGCTTTCACCTGGTACAGCTGGCATATCGGCGGCTATGAGCGGAAGAAGCAGGCCGGCGGGCAGATCCGGTTCGTCCCGGCGCTCCTTCGTCAGGTCCCCTTCCTTTACAGGCAGCACCTCCATGTGGA
>CACXDR010000180.1 GCA_902766415.1 uncultured Lachnospiraceae bacterium | reverse complement strand
GCGAGCCCGATCCCCGCCGCGGCGGCAAGGATCAGGACCGTGGCGGCGGATTCCTTCAGGGTCGGGCGGATGTGGTCCGTAAGGTGCGAGCGTTCCTTCTGGTCCCTGAGGTCCGCGGCGGAATCGGGGATGATGTAGACGTCCACGTCCGGGGCGTTCAGGATGATCTGCTCTGTCAGGGGCATCCTGCTCCAGAAGTGGCGCCGCCGCATCCCGCTCCTTCCGAGCACGATCTTCGTCGTGCCGGAAATGTGGGCGTATTCCGCGACCTGCGCGGGGACATCGTCCCCGACGATCGTCGTGACCGCCGCGCCGTTCTGCTCGGCCAGGCGGATGTTGCCCTGCAGCCTGGCGCGGTCGTTGACGGACATCGCGTCATAGTTCGTGGGCCGGATATAGATCGCGGTAAGAGAAGCGTGAAAGGCCTCCGCCATTCTGGCGGCGGCCCGGATGACCTTCGGATTGGAGGGCGACGGCGAGACACAGACCAGGATGTGTTCGCTGACGTCAGGAGTCCTGTTCATATCGTTTGCTCCGTTCCTGTCTGCTTCCGCAGGATCATATTCCTGAAAAACTGTTCTATGTATGAATCATACCCGAAATACCGGCATTACGCTACCGTATCCGGCGGCATGCCTGTCCCCCGCCGGGCAGGAGGCGTGGGCTTCAAGTCCCGCTTGCGGGACTTACGCGCCGCGCGGGCTGCCGTCAGGCAACTCCTTCTTTGCCGCGCGCGTGCGCATCCCCACTGAGATAAACACCCCATGAAAAGGGATGAGGTCATATGCGGAAGCACTTGCGGATCGCCCGCCGCTCGCCGAGGACCAGCATGGTCTTCGTACGGCTGAGCACGGTCTCCGGCGTGACGGAAAGGTTCATTTTCCCGTCGTCCTTGACGCCCATGATGCTGATCCCGTATTTCTTCCGGATGTCGATCTGGCCGATGCTCTTCCCGGTCCACCCCGGAGGAACAGGGACCTCGAAGATCGCGTGGTCCTCGTCGAGCCGGATATAATCCAGGATGTGGTCGGAGGCATACCGGATGGCAGCCCACTCCGCGATCTGTTTTTCGGGGTTGATCACCTCGTCCGCCCCGTTCTGGAGGAGGAATTTCTCCTGGACCTCGCGGTCGGCGCGGGCGACGACGAGCCGGGCGCCGAGAGATTTCAGAAGCGAGGTCGTTTCAAGGGAGCTCTGGAAATCTTTTCCGATGGTCACGATACAGACGTCGTAGCTCGTAACGTCAAGAGAGCGGAGAAAGCCTTCGTCCGTGCTGTCCCCGATCTGCGCGTCCGTGACATAGGGCAGGATGCGGTTGACCCGCGCCTCCTCCTTGTCGACAGCCATGATCTGGTGCCCGAGACTGTAAAGCTGCCGGGCCAGCAGCGAGCCGAGATGATTCAGCCCGATCAGTAAAATGGATTTCATGATACACCTCCGTTATCCGACAGCGATCTTTTCGGCAGGGTACAGCGCCTCGTCATTCCGGGTGCGGCGCAGAGCGGCATAAAGAAGCGTGAGGCCGCCGACCCTTCCGAAAAACATAAGTGACATCAGGATCAGGCGTGACACGCGCCCGAGCGAGGGGGTGATGCCCATGGACAGGCCCACGGTCCCGATGGCGGACGCGGTCTCGAAAAGGCAGGGCCCGATGGGGAGCCCTTCCTTAAGACTTATGACAAATGCCCCGGCAAGGGTGTTGAAGAGATACAGGACCAGCAGGGCGGAGGCAGTCTTTATGGTGCCCTCCTCGATCCTGCGGCCGAAGAGCCGCGGGTATTTCCGGCGGCGCGCCGCAGCCGCGGTGTTTGCCGCCAGCACGGCTGCCGTCGTGGTCTTGACGCCTCCGGCGGTGGACCCCGGGGAGCCTCCGATCAGCATGAGGATGATCGTCAGCATCCGGCCGGCATCCGTAAGCGCGGACATGTCGGCCGTGTTGAAGCCGGCGGTCCTCGGGGTCACAGCCTGGAAAACGGAGAGGCACAGCCGCTCCGGCAGGGGGCAGACAGAAAAATCAACAAAGAAAAAAAACACCGCGGGAATGAGGATCAGCGCTGCGGTCGTGCACAGGATCGCTTTGCTCTGCATCCGGAAGCTTCTGAAGCGGTGCCGGTTCACCGCGATATCCTGCCAGGTCAGGAAACCGAGCCCGCCTGCGACGATGAGGAGGCTGACGGGAAGGACGATGCCCGGGTCCGCGCGGAAAAAGGTCAGGGAAGAAAATGCGCCTGTCTTTCCGCCCATCAGGTCGAACCCCGCGTTGCAGAATGCAGAGACCGAATGAAAAACGGACATCCACACGCCCTTCGCCCCGAATTCCCGGCAGAACGAGGGCATCATCATAAGGGCGCCTGCAAGCTCCGCCAGCAGGGCAGTCCGGAAGATGAAGACGTTCAGCGTAACGACACCCCCGATCTGGTGCGCGGAAAAGCTCTCCTGAAGGAGACTGCGCTGCAGGAGGGAGGGCCTTTTCCCGGAGGCGCCCATGAGGAACGCGGTCACCGAAACGATCCCAAGCCCGCCGGTCTGGATGAGGACCAGGATCACTGCCTGGCCGAAGACGGACCAGTGCGTCGCGGTATCCCTCACGACGAGGCCGGTCACGCAGACTGCGGAAACAGAGGTAAAAAGCGCGTCCCACAGAGAAGTCCAGGAGTGTGCTCCCGACGATACCGGCAGCATAAGGAGCAGGGCCCCTGCAAGGATCACGGCGCCGAAGCCTGAGATGATCAGCTGGAAAGATGAAAGCTCTTTCCGGAATAAACGCGCGCCCATAGTGGCCCTCCCCTTTTCCGTATCTGAGGACATCTTAGCGTACCGGGCACAAAGATGGTGTTAAGGCATGCCGGCCTGAGATTAAGACCGCATAAATAAACCGGACGCTGTCCGCCGCAATAAACCGGACGCTGCCCGCCGCAATAAACCGGACGCTGCCCGCCGCAATAAACAGGATACTGTCCGCCGCACAAAAAAACGGCCGGCCGTGAAGAAGGCCTGCCGTTTCCGTTGGGGTCGTGAAAGGGTCTCAGTGGATATAGTGCGCGAGGACCTGGTACAGCCGTACAGGGTCCAGCGGCTTTACAAGGTGCTCGTTCATGCCTGCGTTGAAGCTCTGCTGGATGTCGGAGCGGAACGCGTTCGCCGTGAGGGCGATGATGGGGATGCGCCGCGCGTTCGGGATGCCGGAGTTCCTGATGAGCTTCGTCGCCGCAAGACCGTCGAGCTTCGGCATGCGGATGTCCATGAGGATCGCGTCGAACTCGCCGTTCCCGCGCCGGTACTGCTCAAGCGCCTCCTCGCCGTTCGTTGCCGCGGTGACGGAGAAGCCGGCAAGCTCAAGCTGCTTTATGCCAAGCTCCAGGTTCAGCGGGTTGTCGTCCGCGATCAGGACCCGCCTGCCGTTGAACCTGCGGAACTCGGTCCCGCGGAAGGTCGTGCTGTCCGGAAGGGGCTGCTCGTCCGCCGACGGGAACGACAGCGTGACCGCGAGCTTCGTGCCGATATCGCGGACGCTTTCCGCCATGAGCGTACCGCCCATAAGGGAGACGTAGTTTTTCAGGATGATCAGGTTCAGGTCCACCTTGTTCAGGTCGTCGGAGGCGAGGTCCATCAGGTAATCCGTGGGACGGAAGACCTCCTTAAGATGCTCCTGGTCGAGGATGATGCCGCGCGACGCCACGGAGAACTCGACCATGACGATCCCGTTCTTCTTCATGAGCTCGCGCACATTCAGCCGGACCGTGCCGCCGGCCAGGATGTGGTCCACCGTGTTCCTTAACAGCTTGATGAGGATCCTGCGGAGGCACAGCTCGTCCGTCTTTACGAGGGAGGTACGGAGCTCCGTCGTATCGGGGACCAGGTGCAGGCCGCGCTCCTCGGTCACCGGCCGGATCTCGTCGGAGACGGACGCGACCAGCTTTACAAGGTCTGTTTTGACCGGCGACATCCGGACCTCTTTCCTTGCAAGCATACGGAGCTGGATGATGTCGTCGATCACGTCGCGCATGTAGGTGCCGGACATGGAGATCTTGTGGAGATAGCTTTCGATCGCGTAGGCATTTCCCTTTTCAGACTGCGCGAGCTCCGTAAGGCCCATGATGGAATGGAGCGGCGTCCGCATGTCGCGGCTTAAAAGCGAGAGGAAGGTCTCCGTGGCGCGGGAGTCCTCGTGTGCTTTTTTCAGCGACTCCTCGAGAAGGGAGGTCTTCTCCGCCTCGAGGCGGAACGCGTCGGAAAGATCCTGGACCGCGCAGAGGATAAAGGGCAGATCACGGTCCGGCTTCGCAAAGAGCGTCTTCATGTAGCGGCGGCCGGCCTCGTCCTCCCGGGTGGTATAGAACACGTGATGCTGCGGCTCCGTCTCGAGGGCCTTCTCGACCGCGCGGAGCGAAAGCGACAGGATGACCTCCTGCGGGTTCGGGTCACAGCAGTGCTTCAGAAGGCACTCTGAGATCTCGGGTTCATAGTAGAAGCAGGGGATCCCGTCCGCGCCGCCGGCTTCCGCGCATGCGGAAAGATCCAGCCCCTGTCCGGATTCCGGATCGAGGAGCCAGAGCCAGGTATACTCGCGGCAGAAGATCGATACGATCCTGTTTCCTGCCATACCGGACAGGCAGGTCTCCGCGTATTTGTGAAGAGAATCCCTTGGAACATCCGAAAACCGGGAACTCATTCCGTACCTCCGTTTCGGCACCCTTTCGGCATTAGGACGCCGGCAGAGATGTGCCGGCGTATCATCAGGGTGCTTTCGTCTTTCTTTTCTGATTGTATCAACGCGGGGAGACAAATACAATATGAAAGCCGGATCGTCCCGGAAAAAAACAGGGACCGAAAAAAATTTTTTTCATTTCATGGCGCGGAAGGTTTGATTAAATCAACTAAAGATAATACAATGAAAACAGGTTCTTGTTATGTAATTTAACGAATGTTCAAGAGTGAAAGGGGCATGTCACATGGAATATAAACCGGTCAGCATGCAGAAGGATATCCAGCCCGGCTGCGTTGTCGGCATTGGGGCATCGGCCGGCGGACTGGAGGCGCTCCAGCAGTTTCTTACCTTCCTCCCGAGCAATACAGGGATGGCGTTCGTGATTATCCAGCATCTGGCGCCGAATCACAAAAGCCTGCTTACGGACATCCTCGGAAAGTACACGGTCATGCCGGTCATCGAGGCGAGAGACGGCATGCGTGTGGAGCGGAACCATATCTATATGATCCCTCCGAAGTATAATATCGAGATCGTTTCCGACGTCCTGCGCCTGAAGGAGTACGACCACGCGAAGATCAACCACCCGATCGATATTTTCTTCCGGTCCCTTGCCGCGGCGTATGAGAACCGGGCGGTCGCGGTCATCCTCTCCGGTACGGGTTCGGACGGCACGAACGGCATCCGCTCCGTCAAGGATCAGAACGGCCTGATCATCGTCCAGTCCCCGGAAAGCGCGAAGTTCGACGGCATGCCGAGGAACGCGATCTCCACGGGCTTCGTGGACATGATCCAGAAGCCTGACAGCATCGCCCGCGAAATGACCCACATCGCGGCCTCCATGGCGGAATCCTCAAGCAGGCTCCAGCTGACGGACAGCGACCTGATGACGCAGGT
>CACXDR010000179.1 GCA_902766415.1 uncultured Lachnospiraceae bacterium | reverse complement strand
CGGGATGGTCGTCGACTGTGAGAACGACCTTTACACGAAGGCCGCCGCGCGGGACCTTGCGCTCGCCGCAAACGGCGCGGGCTGCGCATTCGTCGGAAGGCCGCTCGTGGAGGGCACGCGCACCCTTTCCAATTTTGACATCGTGAAGGAGCAGTACGGGACGGACCGGGAGGGAGCCTACGCGGAAAGCGTCTCCATCCTGGTGAACGAGTTGACGGGCTTCCGGAGGCCGGAGCCGTCCGCAAGGCCGAAGGTCCTTGTGCTCCACGCTTCGATCCGGAAGACCTCCAACACGCTGGCCCTCTGGCACCGCGCGGCGGAGTACCTCGGGGACATGGACATCCGTGAGATCTCGTTAAGAAACGGCACGCTCTACGACTGCGCGGGATGCCCCTTCCGGACCTGCCTGCATTTCGGAGAGCAGAACAGCTGCTTTTACGGCGGGGTCATGGTGGACGAGGTCTACCCGGCGGTCCGGGAGGCGGATGCCGTCGTGATGCTCTGCGCGAATTACAACGACGCGCTTTCCGCGAACCTGACGGCCTTCATCAACCGCCTGACGGCGCTCTTCCGGCAGCAGCGCTTCTATGACAAGGCCATGTTCGCAGTCGTCGTTTCCGGCTATTCCGGGGGCGATATCGTCGCGGAGCAGCTGATCGCGGCGCTCAACATGAACAAGACCTTCTTCCTTCCCGGGCATTTCGCCCTGATCGAGACGGCGAATGACGCCGGCACGGCAGTGCGGCTCCCGGGCATAGGGGAAAGGATCCGCAGCTTCGCGGAAAACATCCGCCGGAACCTGTCCGGCGGAAGCGACGGAGGAGGCTATGAAGCATGAGATCCACCCGTGGCGGCAGACGCTGATCATAGGTGTCGCGGTCGCGGTCAGTTCACAGCTCTACCTGAATTTCTTTGTCGACGAATTCCGGATCTCAGCTTCGGTCGTCCTCCTGCCGGTGCTCCTCATGACGGTCGGGCTCCGGCTCCACACGCTGCCCATCTGCATCTCGACCGGCGCGGTCGTGTTCCTGTTCCGTTCGGCCGTCGCGGTCTTTGCGCACGGGCCTTCGGTCGAGGAGGCCCTGCGGCTCCTGCCGGGCGGGCTTTTCTACGTGTTCTACGGCTGCGTTTTCAAGCTGATGGTCAGAAACAAGCATATCGTGGGGCTCCCGAGGCTCTTCACCGCGTTTTTTACCGCCGATTTTACCGCGAACGTGCTGGAGATCCTTTTCCGGATGCTCCTGTCCGGGGCCCCGCGGCCGGAGTCCCGTACGTTCGGGATCCTCATACTGATCGCGGCGGTCCGTACCGCGGCGGCCGCGTTCCTCCTGGTCGTGATCCGGCAGTATGAGCTACTCCAGGTCCGCAACGAGCATGAAAGACGCTATCAGCGCCTGTTCCTCATGATCACCGGGCTGAAGAGCGAGCTGTATCTTATGAGGAAGAACTCCGAGGAGATCGAACGCGTCATGGGCAGCGCCTACCGCCTGTACGAGCTGGCGCAGCAGCAGGAGTTCCCGGAGGAGGTCCGCCGCATGACGCTCGGGATCGCCCGGGACGTACATGAGATCAAAAAGGATTATTTCAGGATCATCACGGGCGTGGAGGAGGAGATCGAGGGAGAGTACGACGTCGAGGAGATGCCCTTCCGGGAGGTGCTTGAGATCCTCGAGGCGACCTCATACCTGATCCTCAAGGAAAAACAGCTGGATATCCACCTGTTTTTCGACTGCCGGGACGACTTTGTCACGCGGGAGCATTACGCGATCATGAATATCCTTAAGAACCTGGTCGTAAACGCGATCGAGGCGATCGAGGGGGACCGGAGGTCCGGTGAGATCCGTATCAGCGAGTACAAGGAAGGACAGGATTACGTCTTCCGGGTCAGTGACAACGGGCCCGGCATGAGCGAAAAGCAGCTCGGAAAGATCTTCCGGCTGGGCTATTCCACGAAATTCAACCAGAAAACCGGAAACATTTACCGCGGCGTCGGCCTTGCCGGTGTAAAGACCACGGTCGAGGACCTGTTCGGGGGGACCATCGAGGTCCGTTCCGCCCCGGGCGAGGGAACAGAATTCTGCGTCAGGATCCCTGCAGGAGGACTTGAAAAATGATGGGAATATACATCGTCGAAGATGACGACACGATGATCGAGATCCTTGAGGACATGATCGAGGAGTACGAGCTCGCCGAGGTCGTAGGGGCTACGGAGAACGGGATACCTGACCTGGATGAGATCCTGGACGCGCGTCCGGACATCGTCCTGATCGATTTCCTCATGCCCGGGAAGGACGGCGCGGAGCTCGTGCGGGAGTTAAGGAGGAAGGGCTGCGGCGCGCATTTCATCATGATCTCGCAGGTCTCCTCGAAGGACATGATCGCGAAGGCGTACGACGCGGGGATCGAATTCTTTATCAGCAAGCCGATCAACCTGATCGAGGTGAAGAGCGTCATCGCGAACGTGTCGCGGCAGATCCGGAACGAGCGGGCGATCGAGCAGCTGAGGAACATGTTCATGAGCGAGGTGGGGCTTGGCGCCGATACAGGCATGCAGAGAGCCGTTTCGGGGCCGGGCGCCGCAGCGGCGGAATTCAAGGCGGAGAAGACGGAGGAGGAGCGCAGGCAGGAGTTCGAGCGCTCGGTCGTCAGGATCCTTTCAAGGCTCGGCATGTCCGGGGAGAAGGGCGGCGCGGATATCGTCTCCATCTGCATGTATCTCTACGACCGCGGCCGCAGCATGAGCAGGGAGAGCATCGGCCAGATCTGCGGCACGCTGAGCGACGCGCCGAAGAGCATGGAGCAGCGCGTGCGCCGCGCCATCGCCGTCGGGCTCACCAACATCGCCCACCTGGGGATCGAGGATTTCATGAACGATACGTTCTCGGAGTATTCGAACACGCTGTTCCCCTTTGAAGAGGTGCGCGCGGAGATGGATTATATCCGCGGGAAAAACGCCTACGGCGGGAAGACGAGCATCAAGAAGTTTATCGAGAGCCTGATGTTCCGCGCGGAACATGAACTGTAACCTTCTGTACTTTTTTGAAGCTTTCTGAAACTGCGTTTTTATACTGTTGTTATCCGTGAGCCAGCCGCACCGCGGGCATTATCGGAAGCGGAAATAACCGCATAACAATGTCATATAACCATACGGCGGAAACCTGTGGTACAATGTCATTGTCGGACGGGATCACCTGTGCGGCAAGGAAATCCGAAACCCGTCAACCGTTTTTGTTTTAAGAACCAGAAAGCAGCATCAAAAGCAAGCAACAGTCTTTCAGGAGGGAAAAAAACATGAATGCTTATGTCGAGAGAGTCATCAACGAAGTCAAGCAGAAGTACGCTACCGAGCCGGAGTTCGTCCAGACTGTAGAAGAAGTTCTTTCTTCCGTCAGCCCGCTGGTCGACGCACATCCGGAGTACGAGGAGAACGCGATCCTCGAGAGAATGATCATCCCGGAGAGAACCGTCGTGTTCCGTGTTCCGTGGGAGGATGACAACGGCAACCTTCACGTCAACACCGGTTACAGAGTCCAGTACAACAGCGCCATTGGACCGTACAAGGGCGGCCTTCGTTTCGCTCCCTCTGTCAACATGTCCATCATCAAGTTCCTGGGCTTCGAGCAGACCTTTAAGGATGCTCTGTCCACCCTGCCGATCGGCGGCGCAAAGGGCGG
>CACXDR010000178.1 GCA_902766415.1 uncultured Lachnospiraceae bacterium | reverse complement strand
TTCTACATGCGCAGGGCGCTCGAGCTTGCACAAAACGGTACGGGCCGCGTTTCCCCGAACCCGCTGGTAGGCGCTGTCATCGTTAAGGACGGCCGCGTCATCGGCGAGGGCTGGCACGACCGTTACGGCGGTCTGCACGCGGAACGCGACGCCCTTGAAAAGTGCAGGGAAGCGGGAAATGATCCTGCGGGCGCGGTGATGTACGTGACGCTGGAGCCGTGCTGCCATCATGGAAAACAGCCGCCATGCACGGACGCGCTGATCGAAGCCGGGATCCGGCGGGTGGTCGTCGGCTCTGGCGACCCGAACCCGAAGGTCGCCGGGAAAGGGATCCGGATCCTGAGAGAGCACGGGATCACGGTGGACGAGCACGTCCTCGGGCCGGAATGCGCCGCTCTGAACGACGTCTTTTTTCACTACATCCGGACCGGGCGGCCGCTCGTCGTCCTGAAGTACGCGATGACCCTCGACGGGAAGATCGCAGCCTACACCGGCGCGGCCCGCTGGGTGACCGGGGAGGAGGCGCGGGACCATGTGCACAGGCTCCGGAACCGGTATTCCGCGATCTTGATCGGCGTAAATACCGTCCTGAACGACGACCCGCTCCTTACCTGCAGGATCGAAGGCGGCAGGGACCCCTTAAGGATCATCTGCGACACCGAGCTCAGGACGCCGGTCACCTCGCAGGTGGTCCGCACCGCAGGACGCGTCCCGACGCTCTTCGCGACCTGTTCTTCGGATGCCCGGCGTATTGACGCGCTGACTGCGGCAGGCTGCCGGGTCCTTAAGGTCGGGAGGAAGGACGGGAAGGTAGACCTTAAGGACCTGTTCGCGCGGCTTGGAGAGGAAGGCATAGACAGTGTCCTCGTGGAGGGCGGCGCAGCCATCGCATGGTCCGCTGTCAGCGCAGGCGTGGTGGACCAGGTGAAGGCCTACATCGCCCCCAGGATCTTCGGCGGGGAGACCGCGAAAACGCCGGTCGGGGGCCGCGGCTTCCCGGCGCCGGATCTCGGAGTGCGGCTTGACCATCTCCGCGTGACCCGGCTCGGACAGGACATCCTGGTGGAAGGCGACGTCATAAGACCTGCGGGAGCCGCTCCTGCAGCAGGAACGTTGGAAGGAGGAGACAACTGATGTTTACGGGACTCATCGAAGAAGCCGGCGAGGTCGCCGGGATCCGGAGAGGACAGCACTCCGCGGTCCTTACGATCCGCGCGGACCGGATCCTTCCGGGCGTAAAGACCGGCGACAGCATCGCCGTAAACGGCGTCTGCCTGACGTGCACGTCGGTCGGCAGCGGGACCTTCACGGCAGATGTCATGCACGAAACGCTGGACCGCTCCTCCCTGGGTATGCTGAGACCCGGCAGCCGCGTGAACCTTGAGCGGGCAATGCCGGCGGACGGCCGTTTCGGCGGGCATATCGTCGCGGGACATGTGGACGGGACCGGACGGATCCGTTCCATCCGGAGGGACGACAACGCGGTCTGGTACACCATCAGCGCCGGCCCGCAGATCCTCCGTTATATCGTCGAGAAGGGCTCGATCACGGTCGACGGCATCAGCCTTACCGTGGCAAGGCTCTTAACTGACGCGTTCGAGGTCTCGGTGATCCCGCATACCGCGGCGGTCACCACGCTTTCCGACCGGAAAGCGGGCGATGCCGTCAACCTCGAAAACGATGTGATCGGGAAATACGTGGAGCGTCTTCTCAGCTTCCGGGAGCAGGGAAGCGGCGGCATCACCCGCGAAATGCTCACGAAATACGGATTCTGAAGTATACCGGTGCAGGAAGCAGAAAGCCGGAGCGTTTTACCGGACCGCGCGGTCGGCGCGGGAGGAGTTTTCAAGAGGGTTTGCCCTCGGAAAGGACAGGAAATGGCAGGATTCAATACGATCAGCGAGGCGCTCGAGGACCTTCGCAGGGGGAAGATCATCCTCTGCGTTGACGACCCGGACAGGGAAAACGAGGGCGATTTCATCTGCGCCGCGGAGTTCGCAACCACCGAAAACATCAATTTTATGGCCACGTACGGGAAAGGGCTCATCTGCATGCCGATGTCGCAGGCGATCGTCCGGAAGCTCCGCATCCCGCAGATGGTCAC
>CACXDR010000177.1 GCA_902766415.1 uncultured Lachnospiraceae bacterium | reverse complement strand
CCTGCCGTCCGTCTCCTTCTCGATCCTCTCGATCATCTTCTTGTCGAGCTGGGTCGCGACAGAGTCGGTCGCCTGCTGGTTTGCCATACGAAGCTCAAGGACCTCGCCGGATGCCGCCGGAGCAGCTTCCTTTTCCGCTGCCGCTGCAGTCGTCTCTGCCGCCTTGGTCTCAGCCGGCGCTGCTGCCGTGGTGGACGAAGCGGAAGAACCTCCGCATGCCGCAAGACTTGCAGTCATCACTGCCGCCATGGCAACGCTGACAAAACTTCTGATTTTCATATCTTCTCCTCCTTTTCTTGTAGATACACTGCTACCGGACGAACTTTTCCGCCGGATGTTCCGGTCTGCCCTTCCCCTGACGGAATCCCCAGAAAAAAACCGCGAAAAGGGTATATGCATACCTTATAATAAAATATATTATAATTTATAAAATAATGTAATTGGCGAAACTCCATAAGGATTCTTTTTTTTCTATAGCAAATTGTACAGGGGCAGATCCATGCCCCTGAAAAACCCTTGTTTTAAGCCGTTTTTCAGGAGTCCGGTTCCCCGGCTCCCTGAAAAACGTAAAAAAAAACAGTGCCTGATTTTTTTATGATCGTAAAATCACACGTGGAATTTTTGCCCTGGCAGGAGGAAATATGAACATCCAGATCGGAAATATCATCAAAAAGACAAGAAAGCAGAACGGTCTTACCCTGAAGGATCTTTCCCTGCTGACAGGATTATCCATCAGCTATCTGAGCCTCCTGGAGCGCGGGATGAACCATCCCACCGTGGAGAACCTCAACACCGTCTGCGGAGCGCTGAACATTGCGCTGCCGGACCTGATCTCTGAATCCACCGCCCTGGACGACCTGGTCGTCCGGAAGGACCGGCGCCGGATCCTGCTGCAGGGCCACGGCTTCAAATACGAAGCCGCCACCAACGGAAAGGACTTTCTCAGCTGCATCATCATCACCATCACGGATGATAAGGAATATGTCTCAAAGCCACACATCTCCGACGAGGTCGGCTACATCATCAGCGGCACCTACATAAGCACCGTGAACGGCGTAAGTTATGAGTTGAACCCGGGAGATACCATGTACATCCGGGCCAACAGCTCGCACAGCTACCGGCGGAAGGGGAGCGAGCCCTGCGTCTCGATCTGGGTCAGCACGCAGAAGTCCCAGAACCGGGATATGAGACGGAAAGCCCGGGACAACAAGAAAAACGATGGCTGACTCCCGATGACTGACTCCGGACAGCTGACACAGGAAAGGACCGCCCGTCAGGGCGGTCCTTTCCTGTGTCCTGTTATTCCTGAAGATTCCCCTTCCGGATGTTTTCCTTTATGATCGCGTCCGTGACCCCGAACAGGGTCTCCGAGCCGAGCCGCGTTTTTCTCTGCCGGCCGTACACGACGTCCGCCTTCACCTTGTGCTCCCTCCAGTCGCCCCCGTCGTTTGAGTTGTTTAAGAGGAGCGGCTGCAGGTTGTCAAGGGAATGGGCGAACCGGGACTCGGCCGTCTGATACTCCTCGAACTCGTCGAAGAGGGCGGTGAGCTCCGCCTTCTGGTCCTCCGGGAGCAGGGAGAAGATGCGCTCCTTCGCGGCGTCCTCCCTGGCCTTCTGGGTCTTCAGGGCCTCCTCGTCGTAGGCGTAGGTATCGCCCGCGTCGATCTCCACGATGTCGTGGATGAGGCACATGAGCATGACTTTGGCGATATCGACCTCCTCGTTCGCGTACTCTTTAAGGACATACGCCATGACCGCCATGTGCCAGGCGTGCTCCGCGTCGTTCTCATTCCGCCCGTGGCCGGAAAGATGCGTCTGGCGGAAGATGTTTTTTTCCTTGTCGATCTCGAGTGAAAAGTCCAGCTGCTTTTTCAGCCGTTCATCCATGATGTGTGCTCCTTCCTTCGTATGGCCTGCCGCGCGGGTCTTAAGCTATCATATCACAGGTCCGGATCTTCGGCGGCTTTAATCTGACGCCGGTGTATGATAATATTGATTATTATCAAAAAACAGGAGGAACTGCCGCATGAGCTCTGAAAACAGGCTGTTTTTTTCATGTGACTATATGGAGGGGGCGCATCCCGAGATCCTCCGGCGGCTCTCGGAGACCAACCTTATGAAGTCGCCCGGCTACGGGACGGACGCGTTCTCGGAATCCGCGCGGGAAAAGATCCGGGCTGCCTGCGGCGCTCCCGAAGCAGACGTATACCTTCTGGTCGGCGGGACCCAGGCGAACGCCACACTGATCGACGCGCTCCTCCGTTCCTATCAGGGTGTCGTCGCGGCGGAGACCGGCCACATCAGTACGCACGAGGCCGGCGCCATCGAAGCAGGCGGGCACAAGGTGCTGACGCTCCCGGAGCACGACGGGAAGATCCGCGCGGAGGATCTTCTCCGCCTGCTCATCACATTTCAGCAGGACGGAAACAATGAGCACATGGTCATGCCGGGCATGGTCTACATATCCCAGCCCACGGAGTACGGGACGCTCTATTCCCTCGCGGAGCTCACGGAGATCAGCGGCATCTGCCGGCGCTTCGGCCTTCCGCTCTACGTTGACGGGGCAAGGCTTGCATACGCGCTCGCCTGCCCGGAGAACGACGTCACGCTTCCGGACCTCGCGTCCCTCTGCGACGTTTTCTACATCGGCGGGACCAAGTGCGGCGCCCTGTTCGGGGAGGCTATCGTCATCCCGCGGCACGGCTTCATCCCGCATCTCTTCACCATGATCAAGCAGCACGGCGCCCTGCTCGCGAAGGGCCGGATCGCCGG
>CACXDR010000176.1 GCA_902766415.1 uncultured Lachnospiraceae bacterium | reverse complement strand
TACCGTGGAGATAGGTCCCGAGGATATTTCCGTCCGCGTAGCCCTCCGTCTCCCCGCTTTCCAGCGTGAGGAGCCGCGTGTCTTCCGGTCTGGCAGCCTCTGTACCATTTCCTGCTGCCCCCGTTCCTGCAGTTCCTGTTCCTGCCGTCCCTGTCCCGGTCCCGAAGGCTTCTGTCCCTGTTTCCGCGCGTACGGCGAAGGTCCTGCCCATGTGGACCTCGTAGCCCTCTGCCTTCCTTCCGGAAAGCGCGCGGAAGGTCCCATGGATCTCGCGGAAGACCGCTTTCTCCTGCACCGTCCGCTTGGTCCCGGTAAAGACCGTCTCCGCGGGGATCAGGCCAAGCCCCTCCATGACGGTCCCTGCCGTGCCGCTTTCCGTCCCCTCCGGGTCTGAAAGCCTCGTTCCGAGGATCTGGTAGCCTCCGCAGATCCCGATGAGCGGCTTGCCCCGGGCGGCGTACTTAAGGACATATTCCGCGAGCCCGCTCTCCCTTAGCCAGGAAAGCGCGCGGACCGTGTTCTTGGTCCCGGGCAGGATCAGGAGATCCGGGTCGCCGGCATCCGCCGCGCGTGAAACGTAGCGGACTGACGCGCCTGCCCGTTCGAGCACCCGGAAATCCGTAAAGTTCGAAATATAAGGGTAATGGATCACGGCGACGTCCGCGCGCTTCTCCCCCGCGCGGCGCACGCCGAGGCGGGAGGACATGCTGTCCTCGTCGTCGATCTCCGCCTGCATGTACGGGACCACCCCGGCGACCGGGATATGCAGAAGGTCCTCCAGCATGGAGATGCCGGGATCAAGGATGCTTTTGTCTCCCCGGAACTTGTTGATGATCAGCCCGCGGATCCTCGCGCGCTCCTTCTCCGGAAGCAGCATGACCGTCCCGTAAAGCTGGGCGAACACTCCGCCGCAGTCGATATCGCCCGCCAGCAGGACCGGCGCGTCCACCATCTCCGCGAGCCCCATGTTGACGATGTCGTCCTTCTTCAGGTTGATCTCCGCCGGGGAGCCCGCCCCCTCGATCACAATAATATCATATTCGCGGGAAAGGCGCTCGAAGGATCCGAGGATCACCGGGACCAGCTTTTTCTTGTACGCGAAGTACTCGCGGGCCGGCATGTCCGCCGCAGGGACGCCGCGCACCACGATCTGCGAGCCTGTGTCGCTTGACGGCTTCAGAAGGACCGGGTTCATGTCCGCCGTCGGGACCACGCCGGCCGCCTCCGCCTGCACCGCCTGCGCGCGGCCGATCTCCAGCCCTTCGGGGGTGATGAAGGAATTGAGCGCCATGTTCTGCGACTTGAACGGCGCGCAGCGGTAGCCGTCCTGCCGGAAGATCCTTAAAAGGCCGGCGGTGAGGTAGCTTTTCCCCGCGTTCGACATGGTCCCCTGGATCATGAGGACCTTTGCTTTGCGTCTTTTATCCATGATGTTCCTTCCCGTGAAGGATCTCTCCGAGGACCCGGAGAAGCTCCTCATTTTCATGATGCCGCCGCACCGCGGCCCGGTACCAGCCGGGTCCCAGTCCCTCAAAGTCCGCGCAGGACCTTATAAGGATGCCCTCCTTAAGGCAGGCCGAGCGGAGATCCCGGCCGGTCTCCCTTTGTTCCCGGCTTTCCGTCCCGTTCCCTGCCCGGAACAGGATATAGTTCACCTCGGAGGGGACGACATGAAGCCCCAGCCTCCGGAGGCCGTCAGACAGGAGCTCCCGTTCCGCCCTGAGGCCCGCCGCACCTTCTACGCAGCCCGCCTGGCGGTCCGCCCCGTCCGGTACAGGCTCCGCTTTCTTCTCCCGAAAGATCCCCCTGCCTTCCGCGAGGCGCTTCACGCAGCAGAGCGCGGCAGCCTCCGCGGGGACCGATACGGGCCAGGGCTGGCGGAGCGCTTCAAGCCTTCCGAGCCTCTCCGCGTCCGGAGAAAGCCCGAACCCGAACCTCAGCCCGGGCATGGCGAAGATCTTCGTAAACGCGTTGATGACCAGCACATGGCGGAAGCGCTCAGGCGTGAGGAACACTTCCTTTAAGACTGTGTGCCTCAGCGGGTCCTCCGTGAACCACACGAAGCACTCGTCAAGAATAAGATCCGTCCCGGTGGAAGCGCAGGTCTCCGCGATCGAAAGGACCTCCTCCTTCCGGAAGGCCCGCCCGGTCGGGTTCACCGGGTTCCCGAGCATGAGCGCCGCCGGCTGCTCCTCAAGGAGAAACGCGCGGACCGCGTCCGCCGTTTCACGGGACAGCGGCTCCTCCGCCGGCACATGGAACGCCTTCACGAAGGCCCCTGCCGCCTCGAGCGCCCTCCGGTATTCCGTAAAGCAGGGCGTCACGACTGCGGCCTTTTTCCCTTCATAGCGGCGGGCCGCAAGGTACATGAGCTCCGCGGACCCGTCCCCGAAGATGATCTCATCCTCCTTAAACGGTACCCCGTACTGTGCCGCGGCCCCGGTGAACGCAGTCCTCAGCGCCCGCAGGCGTTCGTCCGGATACTGCCCCCAGCGGTCCGCGGAACGGATCACCGCTTCGCGGACTTCGTCCGGCATGCCGTCCGGATGCACGTTCACGGAAAAATCAAGACGGACGGGAACGGTATAGACGTCACCGCCGTGGCTGTACGCTTTCATCTTCGCCTCCGTCAGAAAACAAGCTCCATGGCCGCCATAAACAAAAGCGCGGCCGCCAGCATGAAGAACGAGGTGACCAGCATGAGCCGGTCAGCCCTCCGGATGTCGTTCGGTATGGTCTTCCGCGTCTCGTCCCCGATCCACGGCTTCTTCACCGTCTTCCCGAAATAGACGGCATTGCCCCCGAGGCGTATGCCGAGCGCCCCTGCGCACACCGACTCGGTCTGCGCGGAATTCGGGCTTTTATGCTTCCTCCGGTCCCTTCTCCAGATCCGGTAAGCGCCCGCCGCGTCGAAACGCAGCACTGCTGCCGCGAGGATCATCAGGACCGCAGAGATCCGCGCCGGGAGATAGTTCACGGCGTCATCCGTCAGTGCCGCGGCCCTGCCGAAATAAAGGTACCTCTCGTTTTTGTAGCCGACCATGGAATCCATGGTATTGACCGCTTTATACACCCAGCCGCCGCACGGTCCGAGCAGCATGAGCCAGAACAGCGGGGCTACGACGCCGTCGGAGGTATTTTCCGCGACCGTCTCCACCGCCGCCTTCGCGATCCCCTCCTCCGTGAGGTACCTCGTATCGCGCCCGACGATCATCGAGACCGCGCGCCTCGCTTCCTCCGTCCTGCCCGCCTCGAGCGCCCGCGCGACCTTCATGCTTTCCGCCGCGAGCGAGCGGGCGGCGAGGAGCTGCCAGATAAGAAGCGTATCGAGGATGATGATCCCGGCCCGCCCGGCTGTCAGCCTGACGAAGGCCCGCAGGGCCCAGACAAAAAAGCCGGTGATCCCTGCGGTGAGGACTGTCAGCGCCGCCCCGCGCTTAAGGAGCCGTTCATGGTCATCCGGGGACACGCCCCTCCTCAGGAGCATTTCCAGGAGACGGATCAGGCCCCCGATCAGGCGGACCGGGTGCGGGAACCCGTGCGGGTCGCCGAGCAGCAGGTCCATCACCGCGCCGGCTGCAAGCGGCAAAGCCTTCAGCATGAATGCTTCCATACGATCGATCTCCTCCGACAGTTCTTTTTCCCGTCTCTTCGTTTTCCGGAAAACGTACTATTCCTTCTTTATC
>CACXDR010000175.1 GCA_902766415.1 uncultured Lachnospiraceae bacterium | reverse complement strand
GCCGCCGAGCCAGCGCTCGTTGACGTAGAACATGCCGCAGCGGGTCGCTTCTTCCCTGATCGCGCCCTGCGCCTGCTTCTTGGTTCCGACGAACAGGATGGTACCGCCGTTCGCGACGATATCCTCAACTGCCCTGTAAGCGTCGTCGACCATGCCGACGGTCTTCTGCAGGTCGATGATGTGGATGCCGTTGCGCTCCGTGTAGATGTACGGCGCCATCTTGGGGTTCCATCTTCTGGTCTGGTGGCCGAAGTGAACACCTGCTTCAAGTAACTGCTTCATAGAAACTACACCCATTTTTATTTCCTCCATTCGGTTTTTTCTTCCGTCCGTTCCGGGGTGACAAAGCATCCCGTGTTCCGGGAACACTGCCGGGTAAAGCAGAACCGTTTCCCTTGCCGCGGACGTGTCTGATGACTGCAATGCAGCCTGCAACTTTCTGAATATATCACAAAAAAAGAGCAGGGACAAGCCCTGCTCCGAAGAATTTGAAATTTATTTGCGGGTACTGCCGGTATTGTTGCGGAAGCCGTCCTTGCGGATCCTTTCAAGCTCCGCGAAGACCGCGTCGTTCAGGACCTTGATGTAGGTACCGCGCATGCCGCTGGACCTGCTCTCGATCACGCCGGCGCTCTCGAACTTCCGTAAGGCGTTCACGATGACCGAGCGGGTGATGCCGACCCGGTCCGCGATCTTGCTCGCGACCAGGATGCCCTCGTTCCCCTTCAGCTCGCGGAAGATGTGGGTGATGGCCTCCATCTCGGAAAAGCTGAGGGTCGAGACCGCGCCGCGGACGATCTGCTCTTTCCGGGCCTCCTCCGCGAACTCCTCGTTCACGCTCTGCCGCATGGCCAGGCCGACGACCGTCGCCGCGTACTCGCAGATGATGATGTCGTCGATATCAAAGCCTTCCCCGCGGCTGGCGGTGTCAAAGCCCTCCCCGCGGTTGAAGACAAAGAGGGTCCCGAGGCGCTCACCGGCGATGCTGATCGGGGAGACGACCGCATGGTACGCCTCCGCGACCTCCTTCTCGAAGCCGAGGGTCTCGAGATTCACGTTCTCTTTTGTGGAAAGCACCGAGAGAAGCCTCTCGTTCAGGAGCGGGTCGATGAAGGTCCCGACCTCCCCTTCAAGCAGCGGCATGCCTGCCTGGGAGCCGCCCTTTCCTGCCCCGAGCACCTTTCCCTTCCGGCTGATCACAAACACGCTGCCTTCCAGGATGCTGCTGAGGACACCGCAGATATCGTTGAAAATTACCTTAGTTGCGTTACTGTTCTGCAGAAGCTGGTTGATTTTTCTTGTCTTGTCAAGCAGCTGTACGCTCATTATGACCTCCCAAAGATGTCAGAAACCCGGTTGTTTTGTGTTAATAAGCTTACGCTGTCCGGCGAGTTTTCTGTTTAAAAACACTCACCCGGACTATGCAATAATAGCACGAAATGATATCAATCACAAGTAAACGCAAATATTCAGAATTGTTTCCCTCACTCCTGAGAGCTTTCTTCGCTTTTCTTGCTGAAGCCGCAGGCCTGGTCGGCGCAGACGACCCGGGCGCCTCTCCGGACCATGTATCCGCCGCACTTCGGGCACTTCTCCGCGACGGGACGCGCCCAGCTCATGAAATCACAGTCGGGATTCGCCTCGCAGCCGTAGTAGACGCGGCCCTTCCTGGTCCTCTTGATGCAGATCTCCTTCCCGCACTTCGGGCACGGGACGCCGATCTTCTCAAAGTAGGGCTTCGTGTTCCGGCACTCCGGGAAGCCCGGGCATGCGAGGAACCTGCCGTGCGGTCCGTATTTAATGACCATACGGCGCCCGCAGTTCTCGCAGATCTCGTCGCTCTCCTCGTCCTCGATCTTCACGCTCTCAAGATTCTTTGACGCCTCGTCGACGGCCGCCTGGAGATCCGGATAGAAGTTTCCGACCACGGTCTTCCAGTTCGTCTTTCCCTCTCCGACGGAGTCGAGCAGGCGCTCGAGGTTCGCGGTGAACTGTTTGTCGACGATGGCAGGGAAGCTCTCGACCATCATGTGGTTCACGACGTGGCCAAGCTCCGTGACGAAGAGGTTCTTCTGCTCCTTCACGACGTAGCGGCGCGCAAGGATCGTGGTGATGGTCGGCGCGTAGGTGCTCGGGCGTCCTATGCCCTGCTCCTCAAGCGCGCGCACAAGGCTCGCCTCCGTGTAGTGCGCCGGCGGCTGCGTGAAGTGCTGCTCCTTGCGGAACTCCTTGAGATCGAGGACATCGCCCTCGGCAAGATCCGTAAGAGCCGCGCTCGAAGCCTCCTCGCTGCCGTCCGTATCCGTGTAAACATTCATGAAGCCCGGGAACTTCAGCGCCGAGCCGCTCAGCATGAACACATGGCCGTCCGACGCGACCTTCACGGAGGTCTGCGCGTAGACCGCGGCCTTCATGCGGCTCGCCGTAAAGCGTCTCCATACAAGCTGGTAAAGCCGGAACTGGTCTCTCTGGAGGGAAGCCTTCACCTCGGACGGCGTGATCGAAATATCGACCGGGCGGATCGCCTCGTGCGCGTCCTGGATCTTCTGTCCTTCCTTTGCCTTGCCGGGACCGGCCGCCGCGTACTCAGGCCCGTAATTCGCGGTGATATAATCCTTCGCGGCCTGCGCTGCCTCGTCGGCGACACGCGTACTGTCCGTACGAAGGTAGGTGATGAGGGCGATGGTCCCGTGCCCCTTCACCTCGACGCCCTCGTAAAGCTGCTGCGCGATGCGCATGGTCTTCTGCGTGGAGAAGTTCAGGACCTTGCTGGCCTCCTGCTGCATGGTCGAGGTCGTGAAGGGAAGCGGCGCCTTTCTCACGCGGTCGCTGTTCTTCACCTCTTCCACACGGAACGGCTCGTTCCTGCAGGAGCTGATCACCCGGTCGCAGTCCTCCTCGCCGGCGATCTCCGCCTTGCGGTCCTTCGTCCCGTAATACTTTGCCGTAAGGACGTCCTTCGCGGCCTTCTTCCCCGGACGGGAAAGGTCCGCCTCCAGCGTCCAGTACTCCTCCGGGATGAATGCCTCGATCTCCGCCTCGCGGTCGCAGATCATGCGGAGCGCGACGGACTGGACGCGTCCCGCGGAAAGCCCGCGCCGGACCTTTGCCCAGAGAAGCGGGCTGATGAGATATCCCACCATGCGGTCCAGGATCCTCCGGGTCTGCTGCGCGTCGACCAGATCCATGTCGATGTCCCGCGGGTGCTTCAGGGACTCGCGGATCGCGTTTTTCGTGATCTCGTTAAAGGTGATGCGGCTCACCTTCTTGCCGCTCTCATCAAGCTTCAGCGCCTTGGAAAGGTGCCAGCTGATCGCTTCCCCCTCGCGGTCAGGGTCCGTTGCGAGATAGATCCGGTCCGCCTTTTTCACTTCCTTGCGGAGCCTCGCGAGGATATCGCCCTTCCCGCGGATCGTGATGTACCTCGGCTCGAAGCCGTCCTCCACGTCGATCCCCATGCGGGATTTCGGCAGGTCGCGCACGTGTCCGTTGCTCGCATCAACGGTATAGGTGGAACCGAGATATTTTTTGATTGTCTTCACCTTCGCAGGTGACTCGACGATAACAAGATTTGAAGCCATAACGGTGCAGGGCCGCCTTTCTTAGTGTGTTTCATAAATTCAGGACCCGCCTTCGGAGACGGGAGTTTTCTCTGACATGGGTAAAACGATAAATTATATACAACATTTTCCGGAAGTTTGCAAGAGTGTTGTGAAATGATATAATGCGTTTCGAAACCCTTGTAAGACAGAAAGGACGAGACCCTATGGCACTTGACGGCATCGTCATCGCGAACCTGACAAAAGAACTGAAGGAGACGGTCGAGGGTGGACACATCTCGAAGATCGCCATGCCGGAGAAGAACGAGCTGTTCCTGACCGTGAAGAACCACGCGAAGAACTGGCGGCTCCTCATCTCCTCCGACGCCTCCCTCCCGCTCATCTATCTCTCGGAGGTCAACAAGACCTCCCCGCCGTCCGCCCCGGGCTTCTGCATGCTTTTAAGAAAGCACATCGGCTCCGGGCGCATCACGGAAATACGCCAGATCGGGCTCGAGCGCATCCTCTGCATCCGGACGGAACAGCTGAACGAGCTCGGCGACCTCTCGGAAAAGAGGCTCTACATCGAGCTCATGGGCAAATACTCCAACATCATATTCACAGACGAAAACGACGTGATCATCGACAGCATGAAGCACGTCCCCGCGACGGTGAGCTCCCTCCGCGAGGTCCTGCCCGGCCGGACGTATTACCTCCCGGACCAGCTGAAAAAGACGGACCCTCTCTCCATGACGGAGGAGGACTTCCGCGCCGCGCTCAGGGGCGCCGGGGCCATGCCGCTGGAAAAGGCGGTCTATATGGCGTTCTCCGGCATTTCCCCCATCGTCTCCGCCGAGCTCCTGGATGAGGCAGGCCTCGACGCGCGCCTTGATCCCGCGGGCCTGACGGACGATGCGCTCTCCCGCCTGTTCCGTACGGTATCTTTATATATGGAAGAGATCCGTTCGGGAAGGTTCGCGCCGACCATGTACCTAAGGAACGGCGAGCCGCAGGAGTTTTCCGCCCTCCCGCTCCGCGCGTTCGAGGCGGAGGGCTACACCGCGCGCCCGTATGAGTCCGTCTCGAAGCTTCTCTACGACTACTACTCCCTTCGGAACAATGTGATCCGCATCCGCCAGAAAAGCGCGGACCTCCGGAAGCTCGTGACGACCTC
>CACXDR010000174.1 GCA_902766415.1 uncultured Lachnospiraceae bacterium | reverse complement strand
GTCTATGAGAACAAGTACCTGCTGGGCACCAGCATGGCGCGTCCGCTGATCGCGAAGAAGCTGGTGGAGATCGCCCGCAAGGAAAAGGCGGTGGCCATCTGCCACGGAGCCACCGGCAAGGGCAACGACCAGATCCGCTTCGAGCTCGGCATCAAGGCGCTGGCGCCCGACCTTAAGATCATCGCCCCGTGGCGCATGACCGACATCTGGCCGTTCCAGTCCCGCCAGGACGAGATCGACTACGTCGAGTCCAAGGGCATCAACCTCCCGTTCGACGCTTCCCACAGCTACAGCCGCGACAGGAACCTCTGGCACATCTCCCACGAGGGCCTCGAGCTTGAGGACCCGTCCCAGGCGCCGAACTACGACGACCTGCTGGTCTTGAGCGTCACGCCGGAGAATGCTCCCGACGAGTCCACGGACGTCACCCTGGATTTCGTGAAGGGCGTCCCGGTCTCCGTAAACGGCAAAAAGATGAAGCCGGCCGACATCATCCGCGTCCTGAATGAACTGGGCGGAAAGAACGGCATCGGCATCATCGACATCGTCGAGAACCGCGTCGTCGGCATGAAGTCCCGCGGCGTCTACGAGACCCCCGGCGGCACCATCCTCGTGGCGGCCCACGAGCAGCTTGAGGAGCTGGTCCTTGACCGCGCGACCCTGGAGCAGAAGAAGGATCTCGGCAACAAGTTCGCACAGATCGTCTACGAGGGCAAGTGGTTCACCCCGCTCCGCGAGGCGATCCAGGCGTTCATGACAGTCACCGAGGAGTATATGACCGGCGAGGTGAAGCTCAGGCTCTACAAGGGCAACATCATCAAGGCCGGGACCACCTCCCCGTATTCCCTGTACTCCGAGTCCCTCGCGTCCTTCACCACCGGCGATCTCTACGACCACCACGACGCGGACGGCTTCATCACCCTCTTCGGCCTGCCGCTCAAGGTGCGCGCCATGATGCAGCTGAAGGTCGCCGAGGAAAAGAAGGCGGCCCGCAAGGTCGCGAAGGCCACGAAGGAGACCGCGGAGGCCGTGAAGACGACCGTCAGCAAGGTCTCGAAGGCCGAGGTGAAAAAGGCGGCAGCGAAAAAGACCGCCGCGAAGAAGGCGGGCGCGAAGAAATCCAAATAATACCGCCGTTCTGTGATATACTGAAAGCCGGGAGCCCGCTGCTCCCGGCTTTCTTACTGCAACCCCGCTGTGCCGTTCAGGCGGACACGCCCCGGCAGCCTGATAAGGAGGTATTTAAGTGGAATACCGCAAAGAACACGATTCCATGGGCGAGGTCCTGGTCCCGGCAGACCGGTACTGGGGCGCCCAGACCCAGAGAAGCCTTGACAATTTCCGGATCGGCACCGAAAAGATCCCGCAGGAGATCATCTCCGCCTTCGCGTACCTGAAGGAGGCGGCGGCCGTCGCGAACGCGCGCCTCGGCGTCATGGACGAAAAGCGCATGAAGCTGATCCGGGCAGTCTCGAAGGAGATCCGTGAGGGAAAGCTCGACGGGAACTTCCCGCTCGCGGTCTGGCAGACCGGCAGCGGGACGCAGTCCAACATGAACGTGAACGAGGTCATCGCGAACCGCGGCAACGAGCTTGCCGGGGAAAAGCTGCTGCACCCGAACGACAGCTGCAACATGTCCCAGAGCTCCAACGACACCTTCCCGACCGCCATGCACATCGCCGCGGTCATGGAGATCGAGGGCCGTCTCCTGCCGGCGGTGGACCTTCTCGCAGGCACCTTCCGGCGGCTTGAAAAGAAGTACAAGGGGATCGTGAAATCCGGACGCACGCACCTCCAGGACGCCGTGCCGATCTCCTTCGCCCAGGAGATCAGCGGGTGGCGGACCTCGCTCGAGCGGGACCGCGCCCTCATCAAGGCGTCCGTCCGCCCGCTGTCCTCGC
Organism: uncultured Lachnospiraceae bacterium; assembly: GCA_902766415.1. Next base: position 979 of record CACXDR010000174.1, on the reverse strand, counting down.
TGGCGCTCGGCGGCACGGCTGTCGGTACCGGCCTCAACGCCCCTGAGGGCTTCGACGCCGCAGCCGCGGACGCCCTCTCGGAGCTCACCGGACACCGCTTCCGCACGGACCCGAACAAGTTCCACGCGCTTACCTCGAAGTGCGAGCTCGTGAACGCGCACGGGGCCCTGAAGGCCCTCGCAGCGGACATGATGAAGATCGCGAACGACGTCCGCTGGCTCGCGAGCGGCCCGCGCTGCGGGCTCGGCGAGATCACGATCCCCGCGAACGAGCCCGGCAGCTCCATCATGCCCGGCAAGGTGAACCCGACCCAGTGCGAGTCCGTCACCATGGTCGCGGTCCAGGTCATGGCGAACGACACCGCGGTCGGCATTGCCGCGAGCCAGGGCAACTTCGAGCTGAACGTGTTCATGCCGGTCCTGATCTACAACTTCCTGCAGTCCGTGCGGCTTCTCTCCGACTCCCTCCGCTCCTTCAACGACCACTGCTGCACGGGGATCGAGCCGAACAAGGAGAAGATGCACGAGAACCTGCACCGCTCGCTCATGCTGGTCACCTCGCTGAACCCGTACATCGGCTACGAGAACGCGGCGAAGACCGCGAAGAAGGCCTTCGCGGAGAACATTTCCCTGAAGGAGGCCTGCGTCGCGCTCGGCTTCCTCACAGCGGAACGCTTCGACGAGGTGTTCCATCCGGAGGCCATGGCAAAGGAATAACACACCACCGGAAAACGGTGCCGCATTCAAAGGTGAATGCGGCACCGTTTTTGATCTCAGCGGGGAAACGCATGCTCGGTTACACAGTTACAGCAGCGCCCTGCACGCCGCGATCTCCTTCGCCATGGCCTCCGGGCCGGGCGCGCCGTCGGTGTTGCGCTTCGCGATGCAGGTCTTCATGGAGATGGCCTCATAGACGTCCTCCTCAATGACGTCAGAAACCGAGCGGAATTCGTCGAGCGTGAGGTCGTCGAGCGCGCAGT
>CACXDR010000173.1 GCA_902766415.1 uncultured Lachnospiraceae bacterium | reverse complement strand
CTTGAGCCTGAGTTCCTTGGCATCAATAAGACGTCCAGAAGAACCTTAAAGAGAGCCAACCGCAAGATGAGCGAGTATGGCAGCCAGCTTCGCGAGAAGCAGAAGGCAAAGTTCATCTACGGCGTGCTTGAGAAGCCCTTCAGAAACTATTTCAAGAAGGCTTCCACCATGAAGGGCCAGGTCGGTGAGAACCTGATGGTCCTCCTTGAGAGCAGAATCGACAACGTCATCTTCCGTCTCGGCTTCGCCCGGACCAGAAGAGAGGCGCGTCAGATCGTCGGACACAGACACGTCCTGGTCAACGGAAAGATCGTCAACATTCCTTCCGCTCTGGTCAAGGCCGGTGATGTGGTCGAGATCAAGGAAAAGGCAAAGGCTACCAAGAGGTATGAGGAAGTCCTTGAGATGACCGCAGGCCGTATCGTTCCGGCATGGCTGGACTGCGACCGCGAGGCTCTGAAGGGCACCGTCAAGAGCCTTCCGACCCGTGAAGAGATCGACGTTCCGGTCGATGAGCTTCAGATCGTCGAGCTGTATTCCAAGTAATCTGATGAATTGAATGCGCAGTTCAGGGCAGTATTATTCTGTCCTGAACTGTGTGTTTGCAACCTGTTGGCCAACCAAAGGAGGTATCATTCTTGTTCGATTTTGAAAAACCTAACATTGAGATTGCTGAGATCTCCGAAGATAAAAAGTTTGGCCGCTTTGTATGTGAACCGCTCGAGAGAGGCTACGGCCTTACTCTGGGCAACTCCTTAAGAAGAATCATGCTGTCCTCTCTGCCGGGCACTGCAGTCAGCCAGGTGAAGATCGACGGTGTTCTGCATGAGTTCTCCTCCATCCCGCACGTGAAAGAGGATGTCACGGAGATCATCATGAATATCAAGAGCCTCAATATCAGGAACTCCTCTTCGACCTCCGAGCCGAAGACCGCGTATATCGATTTTGAGGGCGAAGGCGTTATTACGGCTGCGGATATCAAGTGTGACTCAGACATTGAGATCCTGAACAAGGACCAGGTCATCGCGACGCTTTCCGGCGGCAACTCCAGGTTCTCCATGGAGATGACCATCACCAATGGCCGCGGTTATGTCAGCGCCGACAAGAACAAACAGCAGGACGATTTCCCGATCGGTGTGATCGCTGTTGATTCTATCTATACGCCTGTGGAGCGCGTCAACATGCACGTGGAAAACACACGTGTCGGACAGATGACAGACTATGACAAGCTGACGCTCGACGTTTTCACGAACGGCACGCTTGCCCCGGATGAGGCCGTCAGCCTTGCGGCGAAGGTCCTTTCCGAGCATCTCAGCCTGTTCATCGACCTTTCCGAGAGCGCAAGGAAGGTCGAGGTCATGTCCGAAAAGAAGAACGACGAGAAGGAGAAGGTGCTCGAGATGAATATCGACGAGCTTGAGCTTTCCGTCCGTTCCTACAACTGCCTGAAGAGGGCCGGCATCAACACCGTCGAGGAGCTCATCAACAAGAGCCCCGAGGATATGATGAAGGTCAGGAACCTGGGCAAGAAATCTCTCGACGAAGTCCTTGAGAAGCTGAAGGAGCTGAACCTCCAGCTGAAGCAGGGCGACGAGATCCAGTAATCAGCTGCAGGGAGCCTGTGGCTCCTGAAACAGGACCCGGTAAGTCCGAAGATGCGCGGGTTCAAGTCTATGCGTGGGTCCGGTAAGTCCGAAGAAGCGCGGGCACATGCTCCCAAAAGGAGGAAAATATCATGGCAATGTACAGAAAACTCGGCCGCAAGTCTGACGTCAGAAAGGCTCTTTTAAGGAGCCAGGCTACCGCACTGCTTGCAAACGGCAAGATCATCACCACCGAGGCGAGAGCCAAGGAAGTCAGAAAGTATGTTGAGCCGCTCATCGCTATGGCAGCGCGTGAGAAGGACAACTTCGAGACCGTCACCGTGACCGCGAAGGTCGCGAAGAAGGACGCGAACGGCAAGAGGGTCAAGGAAGAGCGCGACGGCAAGAAGGTCGTTGTCTACGACGAGGTCCAGAAGGAGATCAAGAAGGACAAGCCGTCCAGACAGCATGCCAGAAGGCTGATCCTTGCGAAGCTCTACGGCTTTACCGAGGTCGAGGGCAACAAGAAGTCCGGAAAGAAGAAGGTCGACCTTGCTGCGAAGCTGTTCGACGAGTACGGCCCGAAGTACGCTGAGCGTCACGGCGGCTACACCAGGATCGTCAAGATCGGCCAGAGAAAGGGCGACGCAGCTATGGAAGTCGTTCTTGAGCTTGTCTGAGCCTGATATAATATCAAAACGGAAAAGACCGCATATGAGGCGAGAGCCTGGTATGCGGTCTTTTTTCTGTCTTCCTTACGCCCGATTTCAAAAATACGTAAGTTGTTTTAGCTGTGCCGTGCTTCTATAATAAAATCAGAAAAACACTGATGGATCAGGAAGGAGCCGGCGCCCGCGGCGCGGCTTTTACGATTTACGAATATGTGAAAGGAGTAAGAACATGAGATACCGTATCAAGTGCTATCTTTTTCCGCTTCTTGCGGCGATCCTGGGCGTTCTTGCGATGACGCCCGCGCCCGCGCATGCATCCACCACGAAGAAGATCTCAAGCGTTTCGCTTCACGTAAGGAACCGCCTGGAGATCGGGCAGAATGTCAACAGCGAGGACGTCGTGGACAGCGATTCCCCCGACGACGGCGAGATCGGCGTCTGGGAGACCAGCGACCACTATGAGATCACGTCCCTCAAGATCACCAGCGGCACCACGAAGGACCTTTCGGTCGCTTCCACGGTCAAGGTCCGCGTGGTCCTTGAGATGACCGACGACGACTATATTTTCAAGAGCGGCTTCTCGAAGGGCAGCGTCAACGTGAGCGGTCCCGCGTCCTGCTCCGGCGTATCCAGGAAGTCCGACCAGCTGACGATCACCCTCACCATGGACGGAGCCAGGGGCCAGTACGATCCCCCGGAGGACGCGTACTGGAGGGAGAACCATATCGGCCACGCGAGATGGGTCGCGCCGGATTCCGGCAGCGGACACTACGAGGTCATGCTGAAGCGCGGCGGCCAGATCATCAAGCGGGTCGAAGACACCACGGACACCTCCTACAACTTCTATCCGTACATGACCAAGGCAGGCAGCTACACCTTCCGCGTCCGCACCATCCCGAGCACGACCAACCAGAAGAAATACGGGAAGAATTCCGACTGGACCGAATCCGAGGACTACTACCTTGACGCGGACGATGTCTCCGACGGCTCAGGCGCCATCTGGGATACGTCCTCCAACGGAAGCACCTCCGGACAGACCGCGCTCCTCCCGGCAGGAGAGGCCGGCTGGTATCTGGAGAACGGCACCTGGTACTACAAGTTCCCGGACGGCAGCATCAAGAAGGACGGCTGGGAGCTGATCGCCGGGAAGTATTACTTCTTCAACGCCACCGGCCGCATGCAGACCGGCTGGATCGAAAGACCGAGCGGCTGGTATTTCCTTGACCAGACCGGCGCCATGGTCACCGGCTGGCAGGACGTCGGCGGGACCTGGTACTATTTCAACGAAAACGCGAACGACCAGAACTACGGTGCCATGGTCACGAATGCATTTGTGAACACCGGGAACCACGTCATGTACCTTAACGGGAAGGGACAGCGGCAGAGCGGCTGGACCCAGGTCGGGGACCACTGGTCGTACTTCTACCCGGAGACCGGCGAGATGGCAAGGAGCTGCTGGATCGATACCTTCTACGTCGACGAGAACGGCGCGTGGAGGAGATGACGGAAGACCGGAAACGGCAGCAGGCCTGAATTGATGGAAAGCCTGAAATGACATAGGGCAGGATACGTAAGAGAACTTGAACTGAGTGATATGAAAAGAGCGGCGCCCCGGGGCGCCGCTCTTTCAATGACTGTTCAGTTTACCATTCGTGGATCTTTACCATCTTCCCGTTCTCGTCGACATCATAGTTCAGGACCTTGGTACTGGTCGCGAGAACACCCGTCTCCGGGTCAAAGTAATACCATTCTCCGTTGATCTTGTCCCATCCGGTATCAAGCTCACCATCGTCGAAGTAATAGAGGTTCCCGTCCTCATCCTCGACCCAGCCTGTCACAGGCTCGCCTTCGAGATCCATACAGACTACCTGATCATCGACCTCTTCAATGGTGTACGTGTCGCTGTCAAGAACCTTATGCTTCGCAAACGCGGGTAATGCCTGAGATACGGAAAGGAGGAGCGCGAGCAGCAGAGCCGCGCGGAATCTGAACATTTTCATGCCGGGTCCCCTTCCCTTTTTGCAGCTGCCATACGGGCACACTGCATCCCTGAATCTTCTTTTCAGCCTCAGTATAGCATGATTTTCCATACTGAAAAGAGGGTTTCGGGAGGTGTAAGAACATCGTAAGAAGTATGACAAAATTCCGTCATGAGGGATGCGGAGGGAGCCTGCCGAAGCGGATATTCCGCCGGCGCGCAGGGGCCGGAGGTGAACATAATATTGAAACAAGTTCCCAATTCAGCTATACTTCATAGAGAATCGGGTGCCTTATGCGGAGCAGGCTTCCGGCGGCGCCCTACCCATAACAGGAGGTCATGATGCGGATCAAAGTCAGCAACTATATTTCAAGAAAGCTCGTTGAGTCCGGGATCACCCATGCCTTCAGCGTGGTCGGCGGCGGCGCCATGCATCTTAACAACGCGCTTGGCCATGAGCCGGGGCTCCGCGTGACCTACAACCATCATGAGCAGGCATGCGCGATCGCCGCGGAGTGCTATGCGAGGATAAATTTAAGGCCGGCGGCGGTCTGCGTGACGACAGGCCCCGGCGGGACGAACGCGATCACCGGCGTGGTCGGCGGATGGCTCGACTCCATCCCCATGTTCGTGCTTTCCGGGCAGATCCGCTACGACTGGACGGCCCGTTCCTCCGGCACGCGGATCCGCGCCATGGGAGACCAGGAGTTTGATATCTGCACTGCCATCGCCTCCATGACGAAGTACTGTGAGATGGTCATAGACCCGCTCCGCATCCGCTACTGCATGGAAAAGGCGCTGTACCTTGCTTCCGCAGGGCGTCCGGGCCCCACCTGGCTCGACATCCCGCTGGACGTGCAGGGCGCGTTCGTCGAGGAGGACGAGCTGGCCGGCTTTGACCCGGAAAACTACAATAACGGCGGCGACGGCTGGGCTGCGCCGTCGGAGCATAAGATCCCGGAGGACCAGGCAGGTAAGGGCGAGTGGAGGCCGGTCCTCCCGCCGAAGGTAACGGAGGAGACAGCGAAGGAGATCATAAAGCGCATCGCTGAGGCGGAGCGCCCGGTCTTCAACGCGGGCAACGGGATCCGCATCGCGGGCGCGCACAGGGAGTTCCTTGACGTCGCGCGGAAGCTGGGCATCCCTGTCGTCGTCGGCTGGGACTCCGAGGACTGCCTCCCGGACGATGATCCGCTCTACGCGGGCCGTCCCGGCAATTTCGGCGACCGTCCCGGCAACTTTACGGTCCAGAATTCGGACCTCGTGTTCTCCGTCGGCTCGCGCCTTTCCGTGCGTCAGGTCGGCTTTAACCATAAGGGCTGGGCGCGCGGCGCCTATACCATCATCAACGATATCGACGCGGAGGAGCTGAAAAAGCCCACGCTCCACGTTTCCATGCCGGTCCACGCGGACGCGAAGGACCTTCTCACGGTGATGGGCCGTGTCCTTACGGAGATGGGCGCCTCGGAAGCGCATCCTGTCTGGTACGGCGGGATCGGGCTTCCGGGCAGGACCTGGACGGAGACCTGCGCATACTGGAAAAAGAAATATCCCGTGCTCCAGGAAAAGCACATGAACGTCCCGGACACGAAGCCCGCGAACGTGTACGCCGTGATCCATGAGCTCAGCAGACGCGTGAAGGAGAACCAGATCACGGTGGTCGGCAACGGTTCGGCCTGCGTGGTCGGCGGGCACAGCTACATCATAAAGAAGGGGCAGCGCTTCATCTCGAATTCCGCGATCGCATCCATGGGCTATGACCTGCCCGCGGCGATCGGCGCGTACATGGCGAATTCCGACGAGCCGGTCTACGAGAAGGACATCATCCTCCTCACCGGCGACGGCAGCATCATGATGAACCTGCAGGAGCTGCAGACCATCATCGGCGCGCGCATGCCCATCAAGATCTTCCTGATCAACAACGACGGCTATCACAGCATCCGCCAGACGGAGCGGAACTTCTTCGGCGACCAGCCGCTGGTCGGCATCGGGTCCGACAGCGGCGACCTGAGCTTCCCGGATTTCGGAAAGCTTGCGGAGGCGCTCGGCTTCCCGTATGTATCGGCGAAGCACAATTCAGAGCTCGGCGCCGCGGTCGAGAAGGCGCTCGCCACGGAGGGACCGGTCATCTGCGAGGCGTTCGTGGACACGGACCAGAACTTCGAGCCGAAATCCTCCGGAAAGCGCCTGCCGGACGGGACCATGGTGAGCCCGCCGCTTGAGGACCTGACGCCCTTCCTTTCCGACGAGGAGATGGAAGAGAATATGATCGTCCCGCGGATGTGAGCGGAGCATTTATGAACATACTTGTCACAGGGGCCACGAGCTTCCTCGGCGCGGAGACCGTGCGGACGATGCTCGCGGCCGGCCATACTGTCTACGCGCCGGTGCGCGCTTCCTCCGCGCGGCGTTCCCTGCTGCCCCGGGATCCGGGGCTTCATGTGGTGGACGCCTCGCTTGACGCGCCCCGGCGCATATTGAGCGCGGGGATCCCGGAGCTTTCCGCGGCGGTGAGCTTCGCGTGGGCCGGCGTCGGCGTGAAGGGCCGCATGGACCCCGCGGTGCAGGAGGACAACCTCCGCGGGACGCTGGGCTTCATGGAAGCCTGCGCGGCGCTCGGCGCGAAGCGCTTTCTCTTTGCCGGTTCGCAGGCGGAATACGGCGTGACGGCGGAGCGCGTGGCGGAAGGAATGTACGACGGGGGTCCCGTGACGGAGGAAACGGCGGCAAGGCCGGTCTCGGAATACGGGAAGGCAAAGCTCCGCGTGCTTGAGGAAGGCTCCGCGCTCGCGGAGTCGCTCGGCATGGAGTACCGCCATATGCGGATCTTCAGCGTCTACGGGACGGGGGACCATGAGACCTCCCTCGTTTCCTCCTGCGTCCGCGCCGCCCTTAACGGCGGGACGGCGGAGCTCGGGCCCTGCGCGCAGCAGTGGAACTTCCTCCATGTGGGGGACTGCGCGGAGGCAGTTGCGGCGCTGGCGCTGAAGGAGGGGCGGGACCCTTCCGGCGTATTCAATATCGGGAGCCGTGACACCCGTAAGCTGAAGGACTTCGTGCGAGAGATCTTCGAGACCGCGGGCAGCGGCTCGTACGTGTTCCGGGAGCGGCCGGCGGGCCCGGAGGGCACGCCGTGGCTCTCCCCGGACATCGGAAGGATCACCACATTTACCGGCTGGACGCCGCGGACTTCGTTCCGTGACGGCATCCTGTCCATACTGAAACGATCAGGGAGTATTTCCATATGAACTGCAGAACCTGCGGCGCGCCGCTTACGGGCGGCCCGCTGATCACGATCGAAAACATGCCTGCCGCCGCGCAGAACCTTCCCGGCCCGGAGGACCGGGATACCGAGCGCGGCATTACGGTAAGCCTTGTACACTGCCCGCGCTGCGGCATGGTGCAGCTTGACAGCGTGCCGGTCCCGTATTATCGTGATGTGATCCGGTCCGGCGGATATTCCACGACCATGGACAGGCTCCGGAGGAGCCAGTACGGGCCGTGGATCGCTTCTTGCGGCCTTGAGGGAAAGAAGATCCTTGAGGCGGGATGCGGACAGGGCGAGTTCCTCAGGATCCTCGCGGACTACCCTGTCAGGGCGTACGGCATGGAGCATAAGCACGACCTTGTCGAAAAGGCGCGGGAGGCAGGCCTCACCGTTGAAGAAGCGTATCCCGAGACGGAGGACCAGGTGTTCCGTGACGGGCCGTTCGACGGCTTCACGTCCTTCAATTTCCTTGAGCACCAGCCGGACCCGCGGAAGTACCTGAAGGCCATCGCGAACAACCTGACGGACGGCGCGTACGGTCTTGTGACCGTGCCTTCTTTCGAGTATATCATGGAGGAATCGAGCTTCTACGAGCTCATTCCGGACCATCTCCTCTACTTTACCCTTGAGACGCTTGAAGGCCTTATGGAGCGCTGCGGCTTCCAGGTCCTTCAGAAGGAGCGCGTGAACCGGGACACGCTGTCGGTGACCGTGAGGAAGCGCGCGGCAGAGGAGATAACAGAGGGTACGGCAGAAGGAACAGCGTCCGCTGAGGCCGGCGCCTGCCCCCGTCCCGACGTTTCCGGGATCCTTAAGAAGAAGGAGAGCATCGCGCGGGAGGTGCGCGCGTTAACGGAGATCACCCGCGCGGAGGGCGGAAGCTTCGCGGTCTGGGGCGCCTCGCACCAGGGCTTCACGCTCTGCGCGACGACCGGGATCGCGGACAATGTCGTCTATATCATCGATTCCGCGCCCTTCAAGCACGGAAGGATCGCCCCGGCCTCGCACATCCCGATCATTTCGCCGGACCAGGCGCTTGGCTTTCCGCCGGACCGGATCCTCATCGTGGCGCCGGGGTACACAGACGAGATCGCCGGCATCATCCGCGCCCGTTTCCCGGAGGGGACGGACGTCTGGACGCTTATGACGGACCATGTGACGCACTGCGTGTAAGGTCCGCGGCAGCATACAAGGAGTTTTCAGATGAAGGCATTTATCCTCAAAGACCGCGGCATGGCGGTCGTGACAGACAGCGCGCCGGAGCCGGTGCTACGGGAGCCCTACGGGGCCGTCCTTTCGCCTGTGGCCATGGCGCCCTGCACCTCGGACGTCAATACTGTGTACGGCACGGGCTCAAAGAAGCCGGACGACCTGATCCTCGGACATGAGTGCATCGCCCGCGTCGTGAAGACGGCGTCAGGCGTGAAGGACTTCCGTCCGGGCGACCTGGTGGCAGTCCCGGCGATCACGCCGGACTGGCGGGCGGCTGCGGTCCAGGAGGGCAACGAGCGCCACGCGGGGCGGCCGTTCTCGGGCAACGCCCTGGGGCGCAGCATTCCCGGCGTGTTCGCGGAGCGCTTTGCCGTGGACGATGCCGACACCACGCTTGCGAAGATCCCGGCCGGGGTATCCAGGGAGGACGCCCTCATGTGCGTCGACATGGTGACGACCGGCTTTACGGGCGCCGAGGCGGCGGAGATCCGCGTCGG
>CACXDR010000172.1 GCA_902766415.1 uncultured Lachnospiraceae bacterium | reverse complement strand
TACGAGTCGGAGAGCCGCCGTCAGGCGCTTGATTTCATTGATGAAAACAACTTCCGCGTCCTCGATTTTGATCAGGGAACCGTGACATACTATTCCCGCTGAAACGCATAAGGACAGAAAAAAAGTGCCGCCCCGGCTGGTCAGATCCAGCCGGGGCGGCATCATTTCTGTTTCAGGGGGCGGTTCCGCTCTTTCCATCAGCGTGATCCTGTCATAGGGACGGTTTCCGTCCTTCCCATCAGCGTGATCCTGTATTAGAATGGGGGGACACAGACTGAGAGAAAGGCTGGCCATATTCATGGAACTCATCACCCTGGTGCTATTCTGCGCGATGCTCCTTATGAGCATCGTCCTTCATATCGAACTTGTATACGCGCTCGCCGCCGGTCTTGTCATATTTCTCGCGTATGCCGCGCTGAAGGGGAACGGGCCGAAGGCGCTTGCTTCCATGTGCGTGAACGGTATCCGCACAGTCACCGGGATCCTGACGACCTTCGTGTTCATCGGCGTACTGACCGCGCTCTGGCGCGCCGCGGGGACCATCCCGGCGATCGTCTGCTGGTCCGCGTCGCTCATCCGGCCGGCGGTCTTCCTGCTGATGACCTTCCTCCTGAACTGCCTGGTCTCCTTCCTCACGGGGACGGCGTTCGGCACGGGCGCGACCATGGGCGTGATCTGCGCGACGATAGGGCACGTCATCGGCTTCCCGATCCTTCTGACCGGTGGGGCCGTCCTTTCCGGCGTCTTCTTCGGGGACCGCTGCTCGCCTGTCTCCACCAGCATGCTGCTGGTGTCGTCCCTCACGGAGACGGAGTCCTTCGACAACATCCGGCGGATGATGCGGACCGCGCTGCTGCCGTTCCTCATGACCTGCGTGATCTATGGCGCCGTCGGCCTTTCCGTTAAGACCGGAGGCGATCTCCCGGACCTTTTCTCCATGTTCGGGACGGAATTCCGGCTCCATCCGGTATGCCTGGTCCCGGCGGCGGTGATCCTGGCCCTTTCGCTTCTCAGAGTCCCGGTGCGGAAGACGATGGCAGCAAGCATCCTGACTGCCGTGCCGGTCTGCCTCTTTTTACAGGGGATGTCCGTCACGGAGCTTCTCCGGACTGCCGTCTCAGGCTATCGCGCGGCGGATCCCGCGCTCTCGTCCATGATCAACGGCGGCGGCATCCTGTCCATGGTCCGGGTCGGTCTGATCGTCTGCATCTCGTCCGCGTTTTCCGGGATCTTCGAGGCGACCGGCCTTTTAAACGGGGCGAAGACCCTGGTGCTCAGCCTGAGCCGGAAAACGACTGATTTCGCGGCTGTCCTTGCCGCCTCCTGCATCCTGTCCATGATCTCCTGCAACCAGTCCCTGGCAACGATCTTAAGCTTCCAGCTCTGCCGCGGCACGGTCCCGGACAGGAAGCGGCTCGCGATCCACCTTGAGGATACCGTCATCCTGGTCGCCGGCCTGGTGCCGTGGAGCATCGCCGGGGGCGTCCCGCTGGCTTCCGTCGGCGCGCCCACGTCCTCCATGCTGTTCGCCTGCTACCTGTACCTTGTCCCGCTCTGGCGGCTGGCTGGCTCCTTCATTGAGAAGAACAGGATATGACAGTTTTGTTATCCGTTGTACTCCTCGGAGCTTCCCCAGATGGTCCGCATGGGCGGATTGGCCCGAAGCTCGGAGATCAGGTTTTTCATGAACTGGACGCAGTCGCCTTCCACAGCGTAGTTTGCGGAGGCAAAGATCTGCGCCGAAGGATCCTTGTTTACGGCAATGACCTGCTTCGCGCCTGTGATTCCGGCGGTGTGCTGGACGGCGCCGGAGACGCCGACGCTGACCAGGAGCTCAGGGGATACGGAGCAGCCGGTCTGTCCGACCTGCCGGAAGCTGTCGCACCAGCCGTTTTCCACCAGCGGGCGGGTGCAGCCCCAGTCCGCGTCCAGAAGGCCCGCGAGCTCTTCCACAAGGGCGAGATTCTTTTTCAGGCCGATGCCGCGTCCGGCAATGACAAGACGCTTTGCGCCGGCGATGGAACGGCCGCTGCGGCGCGCCTCCGTGCGGAGCACCGTGACTCTCTGCTCATCCACCGGCTGCCAGATGCGCTCGATGGAGCCGCCGCGGGTGCGGTCCGGCACGGGACGCGGAAAGATGCCCGGACGGACGGTCGCCATCTGGGGCCGCATGACCGGGCAGACGATCTCTGCCATGAGGCTTCCGCCGAACGCGGGACGCACCTGCTTTAAAAGCCCGCTTTCCGGGTCTATGGAGAGGGAGGTACAGTCCGCGGTGAGCCCGGTCCCCAGGCGGGCGGCCAGGCGCGGCGCCAGGGAGCGTCCGAACGGAGTGGCTCCGAAGAGGAGGATATCCGGCTGTTCCCTTGACACCAGGCGGTACAGGATCTCCTCGTAGGGCAGCTCCATGGGCAGCTTCAGCGTTTCGTGCGTCACCAGGAAAACACGGTCCGCGCCCGCGGCAAGGAGGTCCTCCCCGCAGCTCGCGCGGAGGTCTCCGAGGACCGCCGCCGTGACGCGGAGCCCGCGGTCGTCCGCCAGCTTCCGGGCAGTCCCAAGAAGCTCGAAGGCTACCGGGTGGATGATGCCGGCGTGCTGTTCCGCGTATACCCAGATCTCACTGTTCTTCTGTATGTAATTCATCCTATTAATCTCCCGATGATGTCTCTGATTTTCACGGCCACTTCCTTCGGGGTACCCGTGACGCGCTCCGCTTTTGCCTCAAAGTCCGGCGTGAAGGTCCGGACCACCTGGGTGGCGGAGCCTCTTTTTCCGAGAATGGCGGGGTCCGCGTTGAGCTCCGCCGCGCCGAGCACCCGGACGTCCTGATGCTCCGCCCTTCGGATACCGCTGATCGAGGGCAGCCGGAGCACGTTGATATCCTTCGAAACGGTGATCAGCGCGGGAAGCTGTACTCTGAGCGTCTGTTTCCCCTCCGCCGCGATGCACTCGACCACGGCAAAGGAGTTTTCCGGGTCCACCTCAACGATCTTCAGGACGTTGGAAACGTGCGGAAGCTTCAGGGTCTCCGCAAGCTCGGGGCCGATCTGCGCGGTGTCGCCGTCCACAGCCATGTGGCCGCAGATGATCAGCGAAACGCTTCCGCGCCGGTATTCGATCTGCCGGACGCCCAGGGAGAGGGAACGGGAGGTCGCGATGGTGTCCGCGCCTGCGAACGCGCGGTCCGTCAGGAGGATGCCCTCATCGACTCCGCGGGCGATGAGGTCCTTCAGCATTTTTTCCACGGAGGGAACGCCCATGCTGAGAGCGGTAACGGAGCAGGAGATCCCCGGAGCCCCTGCGGTCTGCGCAGGTGCCGGAGCCTCTGCAGCCTGCGGGGCTGCCGGAGCTTCTGATGTTTCTGCGGCTGCCGCGAGTCTGTCACGGATCTGGAGGGCGGCTTCCACGGCGAAGGCGTCATAAGGATTCAGGATGGACGATCCGGCACTGCGGATCAGTGTTTTCGTCACCGGGTCCAGCTTCGCCTGGGCGCCGGCGGGGACCTGCTTTACGCAGACCACCATATTGAACGTTTTCTTTTCTGCGGTCCTTGCCATGCTCACGCGCGCGCCCCCTTTCCGGTCTCATCCAGCAGCTCTTCCGGGAACAGGTTGCCTCTTGCCAGCATGAGGGACGGGTCGAAGGCCGCCTTCACGGCCGCCATTTCCCGGAGCCCTTCCTTTCCGTACATCGTCTCAAGGAAGCCCCGCTTGATCTTCCCGACGCCGTGCTCCGCGGAGACGGCTCCGCCGAGCGAGGTGACGGTCTCCGCCCAGCGCGCGAAGAGCGCTTTTCCCTTCTTATAGTCCTCCTGGTCCGCGGGCAGGATGTTCACATGCAGGTGGTTGCTGCCGATGTGTCCCCAGGTGGCGGTCTCCAGTCCGGCTTCCGCCGTGGTCTCACGGTACATCCGGACGATCTCCGAGAGCTTTCCGTCCGGGACAGACATGTCGGAGCCGAGCTTCGTGATCGAGGGATCCGACTGCCGGCGCACGTCGATCAGCATGTTGGCGCTTTCCGGCACCGCGTGCCGGAAGAAGATCAGCAGGTTCCTGTCCTTTTCGTCCCGGGCGACCCAGGTCTCGTCCTCGCTGCCGCCGCAGCCGGTAAGGACCTCGCCGATCCGGTAAAGCGTGCCGGATGCTTCCTCCTCCGAGCCGCAGTGGAGCTCGGTGTAGATGCAGCAGCCCGCTCCGTCGGGGATCACGGGGAGAGAGGAGAAAGCGGCGTTGTTCGCCTTCTGGTTTCTCAGGATCCCGAGGGCGTTCCCGTCGAAATATTCTATGGCAGCTGCGTTCCGGACCTGCGGACGCAGCGCTTCCGTGAAACGGATCGCCATGGGTTCGTCCTTAAAAAAGACGCTGACGCCCCAGATGACCTTCGGCTTCGGCACCAGCTTCAGCGTGAGCTCCGTAAGCACGCCCAGCGTTCCGTCGGAGCCCACGATGAGGTCGACGGCGTCCATATTGTCCGCGGCGTAATAACCGGAGGCATTCTTGCAGGACGGCATATGGTAGGAGGGAAGCTCCGCTTCAATGGTCCGTCCGCTTTCGGTCCTGACGGAAAGCTTCCTGCCGTCGGCAAAGCATTCACCGCGGCGGAGGGAAAGAATGTCCCCGTCCGTCAGGGCCAGGCGGAGGGCCCGGACATAGGGACGCATGGGACCATAAAGGTAGCTGCGGGAGCCGGAGGCGTTGCAGGCGGCGATACCGCCGAGAAACGCGGAGCTTTCCGTAGGATCCGGCGGAAAAAACTGCTCCGGTGCCGTCCGGAACTGCTCATAGACCGCAAGGGATTCCTGGCTCCAGCCTTCCGCAGGAAGGCTTTTTTCCGTGAGAAGCGTGCGAAGCCTGGAGAGAGGGACTGCCGGCTGGACGCGGATCAGGAAGCTGCCGTCATCGTCAAGCTCCATGCCGAGAAAACGGTCCAGTCCGGAAGTGTTGAGGATATGGCCTCCGAAGGGTACGCACCCGCCGGTCAGGCCGGTCCGGGCGCCCTGTACTGTGACGGGGATGCCCCTGCCGCAGTAGTTTTTCAGATCCTCCGAGACCTCCGTTTCCGACTTCGGGAAGGAAATGGAGTCCGCGTAGCCTTCGGTCCTGGATTCGTCCTTCAGGTACTGCCGGTAGGTGTCGCGAAAGTTGTCTTTCATGTGTATTGTTTCTCCTTTGCTTCATGGCGGCCCGGCACGCGGCGCCGCCTTCCGGCAGATGAACGGCGGCCCGGAGGACCGGCCTTTTTCTGCCGATGGTGCATTAAAAGTAAAAATACACGATTACACCTGCATAGTCAAGCGTTATACAGCACTCGTGTATAAATATTAGAAAGCCTGCAGACCCTTCCGGAGGGAGGACCGTGCATGGGACGTGCCGGTCCCGGCGCGGTGCGGAAAAATGGATTTGGGAAGAAAACACAAGCCGCTTTGTAAAAAAAGAAGGCCGCAGGCGCCCTGCCGGGCCGCCTGTGGCCTGTTTACTTTGTTTTATCTCAGTGGGAGAAGCCCCCGCTTCTTAAGTGGCGGGAATGTTCAGGATGACCGCTTCAGCGCCTGGGTTTTCTCTGCAGGAAGGCGTCCACCGCTTCTTCTGTCCCGATTTTCCGGGCCTGCCGGTGCTGTTGTTCAGCCCTCTTGTTTTCATGGTACTGATAGCCTCTTCTTGCCACGTCAGCCTGTTTTTTATAGGCATTCGAATTCTTGTTTCCATAGGTGAGAGTCGCGTAGGCTTTTTCGTTTAAGATGAGATCCTCAAGGCTGACCTGTTCCCGGTAGACCTCTCCGTCCCTGGCCATATTCCCCTTTTCCGTGCTGTCTTTGAGGTATCCCTTCATCATGTGGGAAGCCAGGACATCAATCGTGGCGATGGCGGTATTTCTGCGGACATTTCCATAGGAACTCTTGATATTATCCCGGAGAGCATGCTTCAGATAATATAAATTGGCGGTTTTAAGCGCAGTATCGAAAAGCCCGTTTGCCTGTGTGCGTCCTTCGGGAGTGCCAAGGTCCAGCTGCCTCCTCTCCGGAGGATTCCAGACATCATGAATAGCTTTTATGGCATTGCGGAAGTTCTTGTACTCAGTGCTGTCGCGCCCTAACGAGGAGCCCTCCATGTAAAGATGCTGATACAGGCTGGAAAGGATCTCCATCTTTTCCGACATGGCGGCAATGACACTTTCTTCGTCACTGCGTCTTTTTACGGATGCTTCCTGGACGCCGGCCTTGACCCCGGAAGGCTGCGCGTTGTTGACCTGAGGCTTGACCTCAGGCTGCTTTTCCTGTTCCGGCTTGACAGGCGGGGCCGCAGGAAGGCCTCCGGGAACAGCTACCCGGGTATTGCCTGTCATCTTTCCGTAGATATAACTGTCCGGGAACTTTGAGTCGCAGATGTTCGTGAAACCGAAAAACCGTTTCAGCATGAGGCTCTGATTGTACAGTGCCACTTCGTTCTCGGGCAGACTGGCAAGCTCCTCTGAGCTCATGGTATTAATCTTTGGAAGACCCTCAGAAGTGACCTTCAGAGCGTCCGTTACATTTCGGGAAGCTTCTCCGATTAGATTCAGGTGCTCTGCTGCCTGTTCAGGAGTGAAAGAAGCAAAATCCTTTTTCAGAAGCTCCTGCAGCCTGTGGTTTTTTTCTTTAAGGTCTTCTATACCGGGCAGGTCTTTTGCCCCTGGCAGATCGAAGCCCTTTTCCAAATTGTTGGAATGAGTGACAATATGCTGATAAACATCCAGGTGGGAAAACGGCACATGCTTTTCCATAGCTTTTTCAAGAGCTGCCATGTCCTTGCTCACTGTGCTCTTCATTCCCCGGGGCCCGTACCACTGGGTCTCTACGGCTGTTGTCCTGTTAGGACGATTGAAGATCTTGGAAAATGCCTTCATGTCTTCCCGGGACATATCAAACAACGAGTCCGCGAGCTCCTTTGCCTGCCTGGACAATCCGAGAAGCTGCAGGCGGGTCTCTTCCAGCTCCTTTTCCGACATCTTGTCATGATTGGTCAGTGCGTCAAACATGAAGGAGCTTCCGAGAGAGAGGGTATCTAAAAGCTTTCCAAGAGGGAATTTCTGAAAGAGCACGTTCATCTCATCGAAGCCGGAGAGCTCGCGGTCCGGTTCTTTCAGCTCTTCCATAAGCTTGTCCGGATCCAGCTGGGGAGCCTTTTTGGTAAATCTGGAAGGAGCTATAAAATCCGGGATCCTCCCTAACAGGCTGTCGAAAAAACCGTTTTCCGACTTCTGATACTTTAAGTCTCCTCCGTTCAGTGCCATGAAAAAGGCCATGCTGTATATAGAGCGCATGGCATGTTCATAGCCCTGCGTTGCCGGATCGGTCTGTCCAAGATCCTGGGCCATTGTCGTATAAAGTGTTCCCAGGGTTTTGTCCAGCTTTTGAACCTTTTTCGGGTCTGTGATGGCGGCGTCAACAGTTTTTTGATACGGTGCGGTAACGAGAGAGTCCTCCTCCACCATAAAAGCATCCATCGCATCATTCAGAATGTTACCGGGATCCTTGAAAAAGTCGATACCGATACTCACATATGTGAGCATCTGGGTCACAGTGTTCGCGAGATAGATCCTGTTTTTGTCAGGCATATGGAGTCTCCTTTCTGTTTGTACAGCCATTATATATGAGGAACAGATACTAAACTGATACTGTGGAAAAAATCAGGAGGAAAAGCCGGAACAGAGCGGAACCCGGTCCGGCCCGGGAACATTTCCCTTCTGTACAAATAATACGGATTCCTTTACAATATTGCGTAAATACAACTAAAAAGATACTGCTTTGTGACAGGTTATCTGCTTTATCAAGGAGGCTTGAAAATTGAACAAGTACAGAGATTTCGACAACTACCTCAAAGAATACCCGTCCGAGGACGGATGGTTCGGCAGGTACGGCGGCAACTTCCTGAAGGACCCGGAGCTGATCAAGGCCTTCAACGAGTACGCGGAGGGCTACAATACCATCGCCCAGTCCGCGCAGTTTATCGCGGAGCTTCGCCGCATCCGCCGCGACTTCCAGGGACGGCCCACTCCGGTGTACCACTGCCAGACCCTCTCGAACCTCCTGGGCAGGACGCAGATCTACCTTAAGAGGGAGGACCTGAACCATACCGGCGCGCACAAGCTGAACCACTGCATGGGCGAGGGACTTCTCGCGAAGTATATGGGGAAGAAGAAGCTCATAGCGGAGACCGGCGCGGGACAGCACGGCGTGGCGCTTGCGACGGCAGCGGCTTATTTCGGGCTGGAGTGCGACATCTATATGGGCGAGGTCGATATCGCGAAGCAGGCTCCGAACGTGACCCGTATGAAGATGCTGGGCGCGAACGTGGTCCCGGTCAGCTTCGGCTTAAAGACGCTGAAGGAAGCGGTCGATGCTGCCTTCATGGCATATTCCCGCGAATATAAGGACGCGATCTACTGTATCGGCACGGCAGCGGGCCCGCATCCCTTCCCGCTGATGGTCCGTGATTTCCAGTACTGCATCGGAGAGGAAGCGAAGGCGCAGTTCGTGGCCGAGACCGGCCATCTGCCGGACCAGGTGACTGCATGCGTAGGCGGCGGCTCCAACGCCATCGGCATGTTCACGCCCTTCCTTGCGGACCCGGTCGAGCTTGTGGGCGTTGAGCCGCTTGGCCGCGGCCCGAAGCTCGGCGACCACGCGGCGTCCATCACCTACGGAAAAGAAGGCGTCATGCACGGCTTCAACAGCATTATGCTGGCGGATGAAAACGGCGATCCCGCGCCGGTATACTCGAACGCGAGCGGACTTGACTATCCGGCGGCAGGTCCGGAGCACGCGCTTCTTCATGATCTTGGCCGCGTGAAGTACACGACGGTCGGGGACGATGACGCCATCGAGGCCCTGTTCCTTCTGTCGAGACACGAGGGCATTATCCCGGCGATCGAGAGCTCGCATGCCCTTGCGTACGCGATCCGCGTCGCGAGGACCGGAAAAACAGGCTCCATCCTGGTGAACCTTTCCGGACGCGGCGACAAGGATCTCGACTACATCGTGGAGCACTATGGCTACGGCGACGAATTCCTTCAGAAGATGGAAGAGAAGCGCGCGAAGCAGTAAAAACGACCATAGACCTGCCAGGCAGGAAAAACGGCTGTCCGGGACCTTCGTGGATCCGGACAGTCTTGTTTTCAGAAACTGCGTATTTTCCGG
>CACXDR010000171.1 GCA_902766415.1 uncultured Lachnospiraceae bacterium | reverse complement strand
GCGCCCTCCGCGGGCGCCTCTCCCGTCACCGCGGGAGCTTCCGTGTGCTCTGTCCCTTCCGCGCTCTCCGGAGGGACCTCGCCGCCCGCCGTCTCCGCGCCGGACGGTTCCTCTTCATGCTCCCCGGTATCTTCCGTATACGGCTCCTCTCCGGACGCGCCGGACGGGATCACGCCGCCCGGGCCCGCGCCCTCCTCCGATACGATCACGCTGAAGGGCGTGACCGAAGCGATGGAGCTGTCCGGAGGCGTCGTGAGATCAAGCGTCCCGCTGTAGGTGCCCGGCTCAAGACCGCCGAAGTCGATCGCTGCTTCCAGGTCCTCGTACGTCAGCCGGTCCAGGGTCTCCTGAAGCGCCGAGACCTCGACTGAGATGATCTCCGGATTCAGCCTGTATACAAGGCCCTCCCCTCTGCCGGTCACCTCGATGCCGCTGTTCAGGGACAGCTGGAAGGCGCGCCTGTTCAGAGGCTCCACCTTCAGCGTGACAACGGCAGTCGCATTGCCGTTGATCGTGACGCCCGGAGGCAGGCAGGCCTGCAGGTCCACCGTCACGTTCCGGTCAGCGGACGCGTCCTGAAGATTCAGGACCGTGCCCGGGACCAGGAGGCTGTTCAGCGAGTCGATCAGCGTGTGCTCACCGATCACCGCGACTGATTTCACGGAGCATTCCGCACCGGTGAACCGGAACCCGGGCGCCGTCTGCCCGGAGACCTCGAAGGAAAGCGGGAGGCTCTTCCCGCGGAGCATGTCCACGTAATAGCCGACGGTGGACGGGATGACCAGCAGCCGGTCGTCGTCGATCGTGATCTCGTTCCCGTTCGCGTCAAAGAGGCTCACCTTCGCGGAGCCTTCGATATCCTCGGTCGCCCCGCTCACGTCCGCGATCACGCCGACCGAGCTCACGCGCCCGACCAGCGAGACAGGGCCGCTTACCATGACGCTTTCCGTTTTCGTCGTAACGCTTCCGACCGAATACCCTTCTGCCTGGGTCCCTGTGGTCCTCGTCGTCAGGGAGAAGCTCTTGTTCTGCACGTCCTCCATGAGGACCCGGACTACCGAGGGCTTTGCCGTCGGCGTCCCGATGATCAGGTTCTGGTTCGACAGGACCTCGACCGTGACCGGCACGGAGCCGGTGACCGAATAGAGGTCCGCAAGGTCGATATAGGCCCGGAAGCTGTCCGCGGTGAACCGCGACGCGTCCGTGGTCCTGACCTGGTAGCTGATAACGACCGAATCCCCGCTCGCGATGGTGTAAGCCTTGCCGGCATTGACCAGGACGTGCTCGTTCCTTACCTCGAGCGGTATGGTCCTCGTCTTCGTGGTCTCCGGGTTTGAGTAATTGACCACGACCAGCCAGATCACGAACGCGATCGCGACCGAGATGAGCTTCAGCCCGAGATTACTGATCAGTTTTTCTTTCATTCTTGATTAGTCCCTTCAGAAAATCGAAGCTGAAAAGCTTCTTCTGCACTTCATCGTCCGGCGAAAGCTCCTTCAGGATCTCGCGCAGCGTGTCCTGGTCGCGGATCACGTGGATCTTGCCGTCCTTCGCGACAGATACCCTTCCCGTCTCCTCCGACACGACGATGGTCAGGGAATCCGTCGTCTCGCTGATGCCGATGGCGGCGCGGTGCCTTGTGCCGAGGTCCTTGGAGATCGACATGTTCTCCGAGAGCGGCAGGTAGCAGGTCGCGGACACGATCGTGTTGCCGCGGATGATCACGGCGCCGTCGTGCAGCGGCGTGTTGTGCTCGAAAATGTTGATGAGCAGCTGGCTCGAGACGATGCCGCCGATGTCGATCCCGGTGCGGATGATGTCGTCAAGAGACATGTTCTGCTCGATGACCATAAGGGCGCCCGTCCTTGCGCGCCCGAGCTCGAAGGAAGCCTTGACGAGCTCGCTGATGGTATGGTCTGAGAAATACTTTTCCTCCGTCTTGTCGGAAAGGAAGGGGAACGCCTGCATCCACTGCCTGCTGCCGAGCCTCTCGAGCGCGTTCCTCAGCTCCGGCTGGAAAATGACGACCAGGAGCGTGACCGCGATGGTGCCGACCCTGCCCAGGATCCAGAGGATCGTCGTAAGGCGCATGGCGGCGCACAGCACGACAAAGGCAAGGATGATCAGAAGTCCGCGCAGCAGAAGGAACGCCTTGGTGTTCTGGATCCAGTAAAGGAACTCATAAACCATCCAGGCGATGATCAGGACCTCAAGGACGCCCTGGTATCCGAGATGCGGGATCAGAGAGGTGAAACCCGAAAGATCAAAAGGCAGTGACATAGACAGTTCCTCTTAAGCGCTTACTTTTTCACCGCGGGCTCGGCCGCGTGCGCGTGCTTCGGCCGCCGCGCGGTGTTGATCTTCCGCACCTTCGGCGCAGGCGCGGATACGGTGATCTTCGGGACGGCCTTAACATAGTAATAATAGTCATCGTCCTCGAACTGGGTGTACTCCGTCCGGGAGTAGTCCACGTTGAAGACGAAGAAGCGGTAGATGAAGGCGATCACGCCTGCGGCGAGGATCCCGACCGCCAGCGACACGAGGTCGAGGCTGATGTTGTACAGGAACGCTCCGATAAAGAACGTGATCAGCATGGCGGCCGCCCCGGCGAACACCGCGACGAGCCAGGAATCACGGAACGAAAGGTTCCGGATCATCCAGACCGTGATGAGCGCGACCGCGAAGGCGATGATATAGAGCAGCATGGTCCTGTTCAGCAGGATGCCGTTCAGCATCTGCACGTACTTCTGCGTGATGTCCACCGAATCCCCGTTGGTCAGGGGCCCGGCGTTCGTCCGCACGTACTGGAGGATATAGTAGATGACGACCCCGCAGCTCATCGGGATGACCGAGACCAGCGCGCCCGCAAGCCCCGCGAGGATCGGCACCACGTAGGGGATCTTAAGTACAAACAGAAGCGGCGTGACGATCAGGATATAGCTGTCCCCCGGCGCGAACCCGTAGTACAGAAGCGCCACCACAAGGAGGAACGCCGCCGTGATGAGCGCCAGCTCCAGGGATACCGCGAAGATATGCGCCAGCATGAACAGCGAGAGGAGCCAGCAGATGCCTCCGTACGGGCAGACGCTCGAGATCAGCGAAAGCACCAGCACGATCCACGGGGACTTTAATGTCTTCATGTAGCCCAGGCTCGAATTCATGGCAGCCATCGCGGAAAGCGCGAGCAGGAACCGGATGGCCGGGATCACAAAAGAACTGTATTTTCCGTAGAACGCCTTCAGGCGGTCCCGGAAGACCAGCAGCTTAAGCATTTCTTCCGCCCTCCTTTGAAAGTTCCCGCATCCTGTCCTGGACGTCATACCGCTTCTTCAGACGGTTGACCTTCATAAGATGCTCCTCCTGCTTCTTCACTGCCGCGGCGTACTTCCGCCGGTAGACGAACAGCGTGATGCCCTCGAAGACCGCGAGCCCCAGTACGTAAAGGACCGCCGCGTTCCGCGCGAGGCGAACGGACTCCATGACGTCGACCGAATTCAGGATCCGCTCCAGGGAATAAAGGAACGCGACCGCGAGGAACAGGCAGTAGCTCAGCGTGAACGCGAAAAATGACTGGAGCAGGTGCTTCGCGACGTAGTCCCCGCGGAAATACATCCGCGCGGGCCTTTCATTCTTCCATTCCTTTTTCCGGAACATGGCGATCTCGTTCATGAGCCGGATCTTGTCCTCGTTCAGCATAACGTTCCTTTCATTCCGCATTCCCGGCGATGGGCATTCTTGGAAACAGTATAGCACAAAGCACTTCCAAAAGGAACCTGACCTTAACGGCCACGACCGCATTGTAATTCATTTTCCCGGGTGCTAAAATGAGACATGGACAGGACCATGAAAGAGCATCACAAAATACATCTTCGAAAGGATACCATCATGGCAGAAGTATTTATCAATAATCATCCGTTAGTACAGCATAAGATCACGCGTCTCCGCGACATCACGACCGGCACCAACGAGTTCCGTTCGCTGGTCGAGGAGATCGGCATGCTGATGGGCTACGAAGCCCTCGCCGACCTTCCGACCGAGGAGGTCGAGGTCAAGACCCCGCTCGAGACCGCCATGTGCCCGGTCATCTCCGGCCGCAAGCTCGCGGTCGTGCCGATCCTGAGAGCGGGCCTCGGCATGGTCAGCGGCATCCTGGCGCTGGTCCCGACCGCGAAGGTCGGCCACATCGGCCTGTACCGCGACCCGGAAACGCATGAGCCCGTCGAGTATTACTGCAAGCTTCCGAGCCCGATCGAGCAGCGCACCATCGTCGTCACCGACCCGATGCTCGCGACCGGCGGCTCCGCCTGCGACGCCCTGAAGCTCATCAAGGAGCACGGCGGCAAAAAGATCAAGTTCATGTGCATCATCGCGGCGCCTGAGGGCCTTGAGCGTCTGAAGAAGGAGCACCCGGACGTCCAGATCTACGTCGGTCACCTGGACCGTGAGCTGAACAGCCACGCCTACATCCTGCCGGGCCTCGGCGACGCCGGCGACCGCATCTTCGGAACCAAGTAACTGAGAACATAAGAACAGGAGCTTCCGCATCCAGGTCCGTTTTCCTGAATGCGGAAGCTCCTTCTTTTTCTGTAAACGGTTATCTCTGCAGGTCCGGCCGGGGGCCCCTGCCGGGACTTCAGCTTCTTTCATCAACCCCGCGCGAACAGGCTGTCCGCGTACCGGACCGTGTCCATGGCCTCCTTCGCGTAGCAGTCGGCCCCGATCTGGTCCGCGTACTCCCTGGTCATCACGGCCCCGCCCACGACGATCTTCGTGTCGGGCTTCGCCGCGCGGAGCGCCCGGATGGTCTCCTCCATGCTGACGACCGTCGTGGTCATCAGCGCGCTGAGCCCGACCAGGGAGATCCTGTTCGCGACCGCCGCGTCCACGATCCTTTCCGGCGGCACGTCCTTCCCGAGGTCCATGACGTCGTACCCGTAGTTTTCAAGCAGGACCTTGACGATGTTCTTCCCGATGTCGTGGATATCGCCCTTCACGGTCGCAAGGATGACCCTGCCCTTCATCTCGCGGGGCTTTCCGCTCATCGCGTCCTTCACGACCTCGAACGCCGCCTTCGCAGCCTCCGCGCTCATGAGAAGCTGCGGAAGGAAGACGGTCCCCCGCTCAAAGCCCTTTCCGACCGTGTCAAGCGCAGGGATCAGCTCCCCGTTGACGATGTCCAGCGGCTCCCTTCCGGAAGCCACGCCCGCGCGCGTCTCCGCCGCGGCCTTCTCTCCCATCCCGTACCGGATCGCGTCCTGGAGCGCGGAGGACGATGCCGTCCCGCCGCCCTTCCGGTCTCCGCCGGATAAGCCGCTGCCGGCCGTGCCGCCCTGTGCGCCGCCGGATGCGCTGCCGCCCGCGGAGCCTCCTGCCCCGCCGCCGGCGTCCCCGGGATCGGCGATCATGAATTTTCCTTTCCTGCCCGCGTACGCCTCAATATAGCCCATGCACCTCGGGTCCTGCCCCGACAGGGCAAGGAACGCGCGGTACGCGGACATCATGGCCTCCGTGTTCGGATTGATGATCGCGCAGTCGAGCCCGTTCTGGAGCGCCATCGTAAAGAAGAACGAATTGATGACGTCCCGCTGGGGCAGGCCGAAGGAGATGTTCGAGACGCCAAGGACCGAATGCCCGTGAAGCTCATCGCGCACCCGGCGCACGGTCTCCAGCGTAGTCTCCGCCGACCTGGTGTCCGTGGAGATGGTCATGGCCAGGCCGTCGATCACGACGTCCTCCCGCGGGACCCCGTAGCGGTCCGCGGCCTCAAGGATCCGTTCCGCGATCGCGACGCGCCCGTCCGCGGTGTCCGGGATCCCGTCCTCGTCGAGCGTCAGCGCGACGACGACCGCCCCGTACTTCCTGACGAGCGGCATGACCGCCTCGATGCTCTCCCGCTTCCCGTTCACGGAATTCAGCATGGGCTTGCCGTTGTAGAGCCTGAGCCCGCGCTCCATGGCGCGGATGTCCGTCGTGTCGATCTGGAGCGGGAGCGCCAGGACGCCCTGAAGGCGCGTTACCACCGTCTCCATCATGGCGGGCTCGTCGATCTCCGGAAGGCCTACGTTCACGTCAAGGATATCCGCGCCCGCGTCCTCCTGCTCGATCCCCTGCGCGAGGATGTATTCGATATTGCCCTCCCGGAGGGCTTCCTTGAACTTTTTCTTGCCCGTCGGGTTGATGCGCTCCCCGATGATGACCGGCCGGCCGCCGATCTCCACCGCCCTCGAGAACGAGGACACGACGGTCCTTCTCTTCTTCTCCGGCTTCCGGAACGGGACGTCCCTGCAGGCCGCGATCTCCGCGCGGATGAAATCCGGCGTGGTGCCGCAGCAGCCGCCGAGCACATGGACGCCGAGCTCCGCGATGGGACGCATCTCCCGCGCGAATTCCTCCGCCGTGAGGTCGTAGACCGTCTTCCCGTCCACGGAATGCGGAAGCCCCGCGTTCGGGTTCACGATGATGGGAAGGGAGCATACCTCCGTGAGCTCCTTCACGACCGGGTAGAGCTGCTTCGGCCCAAGCCCGCAGTTCACCCCGAGCGCGTCGACTTTAAGTCCCTCGAGCATGGCTGTCACGCTCTTCACCGTACCGCCGGTAAGAAGCTTGCCCTTTGAATCAAAGATCGTGGTGACCAGGACCGGAAGGTCCGAATTCTCCTTTGCTGCCAGCACGGCGGCCTTCGCCTCCATGCTGTCGCTCATCGTCTCGATAAGGATGAGGTCCGCGCCCGCGGCGGTGCCGTACCGCACCACCTCCGCGAAGATCTCCACCGCCTCCTCGAAGTCCAGGTCCCCCATCGGCTTTAAAAGCCTTCCGGTCGGGCCGATATCCAGCGCGGCGTAGGCATCGTCCTCGCGCCCCGCGCGCCGGCGCCCCTCCTTCACGTGGCGGACGCCCGCCTCCACGATCTCCTGAAGCTCCGCGCTCCCGTAGTGAAGACGGTTCGCCCCGAAGGTGTTCGAGTTGACGATATGGCTTCCGGCCCGGAAATAGCTCTCCGCGACCCCGATGATGTCCTCCGGGCGCGTAAGGTTCCAGCGCTCCGGGAGCTCCCCGCCCTTCAGGCCCTTCGCCTGCAGGATGCTTCCCGTCCCGCCGTCGCAGTAAAGCCACTCGTTTCCAAGCCGTTCAAGTAATGATCTCATACTGACTCCTGTCTCCGGAACGCACAGTCCGTCCTGCCGCAGGACGCGCACCCGCCGGCGCAATACCCGCCGTCCGTCCCCGAAAGGCCGATCACGGCAGTCACCGATTTTGTCGGCATCATGAGGAGGCCCGCGGTCAGCGTGACGCCGATCCGCTTCGGGATCTCGAGGACCCGGAAGAGCTCCTCCTGGTAAGCAAGGCCGAAATCCCCGTAGCCCGGCGAGAACCTGGGCCTCGTGTAAAGACCGCGCGCGGAGGCTCCGGCCCGCACCTCGTCGTTCACGCTGTCGCACCAGCTCTCGATCATGGCCGCGGCCGCCGCCTGCAGGATCACCGCGCGGCTCATTTTCCCGAGAGCGGACGCCCGCGCGTAAAGACGGTCCGGGCCCAGGCCAAGCGTCGCCGCCATGAGGCACGCCTCGCTGCAGCCGGCAAGGTTCTTCGCAAGGTCCCGGCTCCGTATCTCCATGTCACCGATCCTTAAGTCATGCTCCCCGGCAAACGAAAGCGGGAACACCCGGTAATACCGCTTCGGCTCGGCGCTTTCCGAGAGCTCCGCGATGCACTCCTCCACCGCCTCCCGGACGCCCGGGTCAGGCTCCTTATGCCGGTACCCCAGGTAACGGTACACCTCCCGCCTGTCCACGCCGGTCATGACTGCTTCAGGATCTCCGAAAGGTTGCCCATGATCGCGGCCGCGACCTCCGGCTTGTTCATCGTGTACACGTGGACGTGCCGGATGCCGTTCGCGACAAGGTCCACGATCTGCTCCGTCGCGTAGATGATGCCGGCCTGCTTCATCGCGTCCGGGTGCTCCCCGAAGAAATCGACGATCGCGCGGAACCTCTGCGGGACGTCCGTCCCGGACATCGCGACGCTCCGCTCGAGCTGCTTCGCGTTCGTGATCGGCATGATCCCCGCGATCACCGGGACCATAATGCCCTTCTCGCGGATCCTGTAGAGGAAGTTATAGAAGATGTTGTTGTCAAAGAACATCTGGGTCGTCAGGAAATCAAGGCCCGCGTCGACCTTTTCCTTCAGGTGGAAGATATCGTCCCGCTTGTGGGCGCACTCGACGTGGCCCTCCGGGTAGCAGGCGCCGCCAAGGCAGAAGTCGCCGTACTTCTTCACGTCGGCGATGAGCTCCGACGCGTACCGGTAGTCCTCCGATACCCTGCCGTCCTTCGGGATATCTCCGCGGAGGGTCAGGATGTTCTCGATGCCCTTTTCCTTATATACATTCACCATGCGGGACACATGCTCCCTGGAGGAGGAGACGCAGGTCAGGTGGGCGAGCGTCGTGACGCCGTATTCGTCCTGGATCTCCGCCGCGATGTTCGCGGTGAACGCGCCGGTCCCGCCCCCGGCGCCGTACGTCACGCTCATGAAATCCGGATGCAGCGCCGCGATCCGCTTTGCGGCCCCGGAAACGCTCTCGTACCGGTCCGAGGTCTTCGGGGGGAATACCTCAAAGGATAGTGTCACTTTGTCCTGCTTCAGAATATCGGAAATCTTCACAAATGCCTCCAATCGCCGCCGGGCGGCATCTTTTTCGCGTTAAAGCGCTTTACTGCATTTTATCACAAAGGACTGATTATTCAACCGGAAAGGGCTGCCGCGGGGACCGTAAGGTCCTCACAGCAGCCCTCTGCTTTCTTTTCCTTATGCCGGGATGCCCTCCCGGCGCCTTACCCTGAGTGTTTCATGCCGCCCGGCCTTCCCTGGCACGGCTGTTACAGCGACGCGTAGCCGTACGCGTTGACAAGGGCGTCCAGCTTCTTTCCCGCCTTGCAGAGCGGGCAGTCGCGGTAGTCATAGTACCCGTAATCCGGCAGGTCCTTCTTTCCGAAGACAGCCTGGATCGGGACGCCGTTCACCTCTTCCATGGAGCTGAAGATCGCGGAGATCCCTGCGAGCTTGCCCTGATAGTACTGCACGCACTCCAGCGCCTTGTTGACCGTCTTGCCTGTCGTGACCATGGCCATGAGGATCATGACGTTCTTGCCCGCGATCTCCGGGATCAGGTTGTCGCGGAAGATCAGCTGCGAGTTCATGTTGAACTCGGGACGCACGACATAGATGGTCTTATGCGCGTTCGTGGAAAGGAAACCGGACTTCGTCAGCTCATCCGACAGGAACGCGCCGATCACCTCGGTCCCTTCCATGCAGACAATCGTGTCGACGACCATACCGTAAAGGTAGTTCTGCGTCAGAGCCCTTGCGATCTCCCGCGCCTCGCTCGCACGGGTCTTCAGCGTCGTCACGTCAATGTAGTAGTTGAGATGCGCATGGTTTGAAGCGTAGTGGCCCTGGCGGATCTTGAGCTTTGCGTCAGTCCCCATCGTGCCGATCTTATCATACTGCACTTTTTCCATAAAAAAGTCCCTTCCTTTCCTAAGAATAATCGTGATAATCACTATAAAGTAATTATAAACGCAATTATTCCCCGAAACAAGGGAGGGACTCCTGTTTTTTGCAAAACCTGCGGGTTCCGCGCGCTCCGGCGCCCTTTTCACAGGAGGCCGAAGGACTGCATGAAGAGGATCCACAGGAACATGGTGACGACGGAACCCGTCGTGGTGACGGCGATCAGCTCCCCGGCAAGATCCGCGTCCGCCCCCATGGCCTGCGCCATCGGGAACGCGGCCGCCGCCATGGGCGTCGCGAACAGCGTGAACACGACGAAGCGCTCCACCCTGGAAAACCCGAGCGCCGTCGCTATCGCCAGCATGACCGCGGGCACGATGAACAGCCTGAGGGCGGCGACTGCCGTGATCACCTTCGCGTTCTTCTTCATGGAGCTGAACTGGAGCGTACCGCCGAGGATGAACAGGGCGAGCGGCGTTGCCATGTCGGAGTACTGTCTGACCACCTTCATGACAACGTCAGGGAGGACGATGTTCAGGCCCCGGAAGATCCCCGCGGCGATCGCGCCCAGGATGAGCGGGTTCCTTAAGATGGTAAGCACCAGCTTCGAAGGAGCGCTTTTCCCGGTCCCGGCATACGCCTCCAGGAGGATCACCGCGACCACATTGTAGGTCGGGACTACGAGCACGACCAGCGCGGTCGCGAGGGAAACGGCGCCCTCACCCAGGAGGTTCGCGGTCAGCGGGATCGCGAACAGGAGGATGTTGCTCCGGTACACGCCCTGGATCACGACCGGGATCTGCCTCCGGTCCCTGATGAAGCGCGGTACCAGGAGAACAAGGAGCAGGATCACGGAAAGCACCGAGATATACGCGAACGCAACGAAACGCAGGCTCAGTCCCTCGTTTACGTCCATGTTATAGATGTTGTTGAACATCATGAGCGGGAAGAACGCGGTGAACATGACTGAATTCAGCTTTCTTAAAAAAGCCATGTCAGCGACGCCCGCGGAGCGGATCCCGTACCCGAACGCCATGTACATGACGAAGGGGAGGACGGCGTTCAGCGCAATAGAAAAGACTTCCAAAACAGTACTCCTTTCAGCCCTTTCCTTAAAGGGAGCAGATTTTTCTCATAAAAAGAAACCCCGGCAGCCAAGCATATCTGTGCAAGGTATATGTGTGAGGCAGATGCTGGCTGGACCGCCCGAAGACAGTCCTCCTCCCGGAACCGGTGTTCCTTTATGAAGGATTTTAGCACAGGACGCGTTTGAATTCCACAGCTTCTCTCCCGCGGTCAGAAAAGCCCCGCTGCCGCGTCCAGGAACTCCCCGAGCTTCTTCGCCTTCTTCATGGCCCGGAGCGTCCGCTCCTCCCCGGGGAAGCTCTCCCCGAGGTAGCTCCAGAGCTCCTTCATGCGGCAGAGCACGCCGTGCTCGTCGCCGTAGCTTTCAAGGTACCCCCGGATCAGGAGGTCGTGGAAGCTGCCGATCTGCTTTCTCCGGCCGGCATCGTCCGCTTTTACGGCCTCTCCCCCGCACAGGGCCGCGTAATCGCCGGCAAGGAAGGGGTCCGCGAGAAGCCCTCTCCCGAGCATGACGCTGTCCAGCGCCGGAAAATCACGCCCGGCGGAAAGGATGTCCTCCGCGGTAAACAGGTCCCCGTTAAAGGTGAG
>CACXDR010000170.1 GCA_902766415.1 uncultured Lachnospiraceae bacterium | reverse complement strand
TTGATGGTCTTGATCACGTAGACCTCGCCGCCGTGCGCATGCTTCATTTTGATCTTGCCCCGCACGTACCCGTGCTCCGGGCAAAAAGCAAGGCAGTAGTAGTTCCGCTGGTTCGCCGTGAACCAGCGGATCTTTTTTCTCAGCATGCGGTTGCAGCGGTAGCAGAGCATGTCTGTCACCGTCTTGTCCGCGATCGCGTCCTCCCGGGTGGGGAAGGCCCTGGAAACATACTTCGCGTAGTCCGGGAATACGAGGTAGATCTCCTCCTCGCTGTCCTTCGGCAGGCGGTAGTAGTCGAGGGACAGGTAGTCGCTCACTGCTTCGAACTCCATGTGACGCATGACCTCACCCGTATAACGGGCATCGTCCAGCGCCCTGTGGAAAGGATGCTCCTCCGGGATCCCGAGCTCCTGCACCGCCTTGTCGAGCGGCAGCTTGTTTTTTGAATTCTCCTTGTAGAGGCGGTTGTAGAGCTTCTGGAGATCATAGTAAAGAAGCGGATAGGGGAAGGGGTCCTCTATGCCGTGGTAGGCGATGTTCCGCCGGAGCTCCGTGAGGTCCATGCTCCCCCAGGTGCAGAAGACCGGGATCGCGGGGGTCCCGTCCTCCGTCCGGGTGCACCACGCAAGGAACTCCCGGAACACGTCCGGGAACGGCTCTCCCCGCTTTTTCAGCTCGCTCATGCCTACATGCATGATCTCGTGGACCTTGAAGTGAAGCTTCTTATAGACCGCCGGGCGGATGAACCGCGTGAACTCGCCGTCGGGCTTAAGCTCCGCGTCCAGGCGGACCGCCCCGATCTCGATGATCTCAAACGGCATCTCCGGGACCGATCCGGACGTCCCGTCCGCGCTCTGGTTCCATTCCAGGTCAAATACGATATACTGCGTTTTTCTTTCCATTGCTGCGGTATGATTTCTTTTTTCAGGATCAGAGCCATGACGGCTGCTGCGGGACCTGCTGTGCCGCCTGCCCATGGCTCACTGCTTCGCGCAATACACAGAGGCGCCGCGGTTGCGGCGCCTCCAGTTAAATCTCATTTCCGGCCTTCAGTTATTCTGCCGCTGCCATCATGGCGGAATACTTTTCCAGGATCACGTTCTGCATCATTTCCCTTGTGCGTGAATTGATCGGATGAGCGATATCCCTGTATTCTCCGTCAGCGGCCATCCGGCTCGGCATTGCGATGAAAAGCCCTTTTTCGCCTTGTATGACCTTTATATCGTGGATAACGAACTCGTTATCCAGCGTGATCGATACAACGGCTTTCATCGAGCCTTCCTTTTCGATCTTCCTAATTCGTACGTCCGTAATCTGCATAGCGCCTCCTCCGGCTCTGCGCGGGCGACGATTCGATACTCTGAATCTTAAATTGTATATCTCTCGTTCTTTTCGATCACAATTTTTACATCGTCCGTTTTGCCGATATGCGTGGTATTCGCCTTGATCGTATCCCGGCTCTCAACAATGCAGTTTTCAATGACCGTATTGTCCCCGATATACACATCATTCAGGATCACGGAATTCTTGATAACACAGTTGTTGCCGATATAAACCTTCTTGAACAGGACAGAGTTCTCGACCGTCCCGTTGATGATGCATCCGCTGGAGACCAGCGAGTTCTTCACGCTGCTGCCCGGGTTGTACTTTGCCGGGGGCAGATCCTCGACCTTCGTATAGACGCCCGGATAATCCGTGAAGAAGTGTTCCCTGACATCCTTCTTGAGGAAGTCCATATTGGTCTTGAAGTAGGAGTCGACGCTCGCGATGTTGCTCCAGTAGGTATCCATCTTGTAAGCGTAGATCCTCTTCAGGTTCTTGTAGCGGACCAGGATGTCACGGACAAAGTCGTAGCGGTCCTCCTCCGCGCAGCGCTCGATGAGCTCGATCAGCTGGCGTCTGCGGACAACATAGATGCCGCAGGAGTAGACGTTGGACTGCGCGACCATGGGCTTCTCGTCGAACTGGGTGATACGTCCGTCGTCGTTCAGCTCGACAACACCGAAGCGGGTCACATCCTCGCCGGGCTCTGCGTCTCTGCAGACGACGGTGATGTCAGCCTTCTTCTCGATGTGATACTCAAGGACCTTGTTGTAGTCCAGCTTGTAGATGCCGTCGCCCGCCGCGATCACGACATAGGGCTCATGAGATTCCTTCAGGAAGCTCAGGTTCTGGTAAAGCGCGTCCGCCGTGCCGCGGTACCAGTCGTTCGACTGCGCGGTGATGGTCGGTGTGAAGACGTACATACCGCCCTGCTTTCTTCCGAAGTCCCACCATTTGGAGGAGCTCAGGTGCTCGTTCAGGGAACGGGAATTGTACTGTGTAAAGACCGCGACCTTTGTAATATGGGAGTTGGTCATGTTGCTAAGCGCGAAGTCGATGGAACGGTAGCTTCCGGCGACCGGCATAGCTGCGATAGCTCTCTTGTTGGAGAGTTCTTTCATTCTCTTGGAGTTTCCGCCTGCAAGTACGATTCCGACTGCTCTCATTTTAAACCACCTGCCTTTACAATAGCGTCTCCGCTCTGAAGCTGACCATCAGGATAGTCTGACAGTTCGGTCACGCCCCAGACCGCGGTGTTCTTGCCGACCTTGACCCCGTCCGGGATCACAGTGTTCTCGCCGACAGTGACCAGGTCCGCGTTGTACACGCGCTTGTCATAGGTGCTCTCGCGGAACTCGCCCACGCCGAGCTCCGTATTCGCGCCGATCACGGAATTCTCGGCGATGATCGCCTTGGTGATCTTCGCGCCCTTCTTGACGACCGTGTCACGCATGACGATGGAATCACGGACCTCCGCGCCCTCCTCGATGGTAACGCCGGCGCCGATCACGGAATTGACGACGGTTCCGTAAATGCTGGTGCCCTCACCGATGATGCACTTCTCGATGTGGGACTTTTCCGATACATACTGCGGCGGAATAATGTCGCTCTTCGTGTAGATGCGCCAGTACTCCTCGTACAGGTTGAACTCGGGGATGATGTCGATGAGCTCCATGTTCGCCTCCCAGTAAGACGAAAGGGTTCCGACATCCTTCCAGTAGCCGTTGAACTCGTACGCGAACAGCCGCATGTCGTTATCCCTGCAGTATGGGATAACATGCTTGCCGAAGTCGCACTCCGGAACGTCGCTCAGCGTGATCAGGGCCTCGCGGAGGACCTTCCAGGAGAAGATGTAGATACCCATGGAAGCAAGGTTGCTTCTCGGTACCTTCGGCTTTTCCTCGAAATCAGTGATCCGGCTCTGATCATCGGTGATCATGATGCCGAAACGGCTTGCCTCCTCGATCGGGACCGGCATGACGGCGATGGTGACATCCGCCTTGTTGGCCTTGTGGTAGTCAAGCATGATCTCGTAGTCCATCTTGTAGATATGGTCACCTGAGAGGATCAGCACATAATCCGGATTATAAGAGTCGATGTAATCCAGATTCTGGAAGATCGCATTCGCGGTACCGCTGTACCAGTCGCTGCCCTTGGCGCTCTCATAAGGAGCCAGCAGGGAAACGCCGCCGACATTGCGGTCCAGATCCCACGGAATACCGATCCCGATGTGCGCATTCAGGCGGAGCGGCTGATACTGCGTCAGCACGCCGACCGTATCCACACCAGAATTGATGCAGTTGGAAAGCGGGAAGTCGATGATACGGTATTTGCCGCCGAAAGAAACCGCCGGCTTAGCGACTTTCTGCGTCAGGACGCCCAGACGGCTGCCCTGTCCTCCTGCCAGAAGCATGGCAATCATTTCTTTTTTAATCACGATATCACCTCGCAGCTAAAAATTGTGTCAGACTCTTATTAAGTATAACACATATTTTTGTAATGTGAACAAAAGACCTTAGAAGAATCATTCCAATTTGTACATTTTTTATACCCCCGGAGGCTATGTCTTTCCGTGGTTTCGGCATGGTGCTTTCCGGCCATGTTCTACTGGCAGTTTTGACGGAAATAGGTTAAAATTAAAGCTTGAATACCGCTTATACTAAGGAAGGGAACCGAACATGAAACTCACAACCATCCGTGAAATCTACAAAAACAGGGAAGCCTTTATCGACAAGGAGATCACCATCGGCGGCTGGGTCCGCTCGAACCGCGACTCCAAGGCTTTCGGCTTCCTGATGATCAGCGATGGAAGCTGGTTTGAACAGCTGCAGGTCGTTTACCACGATACCATGGACAACTTCGCCGCCGTCACGAAGGTCAATGTCGGCGCCGCGCTCATTATCCGCGGCACCCTCGTCGCCACCCCGGACGCAAAGCAGCCGTTTGAGATCCAGGCGGAGGAGATCACCGTCGAAGGCGCTTCCGCGCCCGACTACCCGCTTCAGAAGAAGCGCCACAGCCTCGAGTACCTGCGCACCCTGTCCCACCTGAGGCCGCGCACCAATACCTTCCAGGCTGTCTTCCGCGTCCGCTCCCTCATCGCCTACGCGCTGCACCGCTTCTTCCAGGAGCGCGGCTTCGTGTACGTCCACACCCCGCTGATCACCTCGAGCGACGCCGAGGGCGCGGGCGAGATGTTCCACGTCACCACCTTCGACCTTGCCAACGTCCCGAAGACAGAGGACGGCAGCGTCGATTTCTCCCAGGATTTCTTCGGCAAGGAGACGAACCTCACCGTCAGCGGACAGCTGAACGTCGAGGCCTTCTGCCAGGCGTTCCGT
>CACXDR010000169.1 GCA_902766415.1 uncultured Lachnospiraceae bacterium | reverse complement strand
ACATCCCACAGGTTCAGCGTGGTGCCGATGCCAAGCTCCTTTGCTCTCTGCCAGCATTCCCAGCCCCAGGCGACGTCGTACGTGCCCTGGCCGCCCTGCGCGAAGATGACGATCTGGTCGTCGTTAAGTCTCGCGGGCTTCTTCCCGGCAATGATCTCGCCGAGATCCGGGACATCGTCCCACGAAAGGAGACCGTCATGGACGTAGTCAAAGCAGCGCTCGCCGATGCCTTCGATCTTCGCGGTAAGCGGATAGCCCATCTCGTTTCCGTAAGCCTCGTACATCTTCTTGTTGTCCGTCACGATGCGCGCGCGCTTCAGGAAGAATTCCTGGTCGATGTCCAGATGCGCCGGTACGGAGATATAGGCGCCGGGCTTGATCCAGCTCTCTTCGATATGCGGATCCACCTTGCCGGAGGCGGCGAGGTTCACGATATCGGAGCCCTTCACGCACTCCTCGATCGACGGGACGATGATGACCTCCTTCACCTGCGGATAACGCTCTTCGATGATCTTCTTCATCTCCTCGGCCGCTGCCGGGAACACGTCGTAGATCTTCACGGTGTCGATGGTCGGGCAGCCGATCAGGATCGCCGGAAGGCAGGACCTGCTGATCGCGCCTGCAGCGATCATGCCGCAGACCTTCGAGCCCTTCTTCGCGAGATACTTCGCGCCGACGCCCGGGATGGCTCCCGTACGCATCGCGGACAGAAGGTTCGCCGACATGAAGGCGACCGGGGCGCCGGTATCCGGATCGTTCAGGATGACCATCAGGATGGAGCGCGGAAGTCCCTTCTCGATGTTGTCACGGTTCGAGCCGTACCACTTTGCGCCCGCAATATGGAACTTGCCGCCGAGATATGCCTCCATGGCCATGAAGCGGCGGTCCGGGCCGTTGTGCGGCATGCCGGGATGTACAGGATTGTCCGGGAAGCTGATCTTCTGGCCGTGCGAATTGTGGTTCGCCCCGCCCATGATATAGTCTCCCTCGCCCATCAGGCGGTAGACCTCCGAGATCGTTTCAACACAGCGGTCCATATCATTGACGCCGGCCGCGATCATGTCATCTTCACTGAGATACAGAAAATCGATCCTTGTGCTGCTCATTCTTCATCCTCCGATTCTGAATGCAGTGTATCACCTGCGGCGGATCGTCCACTGCGAGTACCATATCCGCCGGTCCTTACTGTATCCTTTTACCTTACCTTGAAAACACGCCTGCAGCCGGTAAAGAGCTGCAGGCGCAGTTTTCAGTGCTATCGCTTAACCACCGGCTGTCCCGGGCTGTTGGGGGTGGGGGACCCGGAAGGCCGGACAGTTACGTGATCACTTTCCGAGCGCCGGGCTCTCCCAGAGGTTCAGGGTCTGGCCGATGCCAAGCTCCTTCGCCTTCTGCCAGCAGGTCCAGCCCCATGCCACGTCATAGGTCGCCTGGCCGCCCTGCGCGAACAGGACGATCTGGTCCTTATGCTTTCTCGGAGCCTTCTTTCCGGCATAGACCTCGCCGAGGTCGATGACGTCTTCTCTCTTGACGATGCCGTCATGGACATAGTCGAAGGTGCGCTCGCCCATGCCGTTGATCTTCGCGGCAAGCGGATAGCCCATCTCGGCGCCCCATGCTTCATACATCTTGAAGTTGTCGCAGACGATGCTGCACTCCTTGATGAATTCGAGGTCAAGGTCGACAGTCGCCGGCAGGGAGACCATGCAGCCCGGCTTCAGCCATGCCTTCTCAAGACGCGGATCCACCTTGCCGGAGGTCGCGGCGTTGATGATGTCGGCATCCTTCACGCACTCTTCGATGCTGTTGCAGATGATGACTTCCTTGACGTGCGGATACTTCTCCGGACGCTCCTCGATCAGCTTCTTCATATCCTCGGACGCCTTCGGGAACACGTCATAGATCTTGACAGTCTCGACGGTCGGGCATGCCAGCAGGATGGACGGAAGGGAGTTGCGGCTGATGGCGCCGGCGGCGATCATCGCGACGACCTTCGGGTTCTCCGGAGCAAGGACCTTCGCGCCGACACCGGGGATGGCGCCGGTACGCATTGCGCTTAAGAGGTTCGCGGACTCAAGGGCGACAGGAGCGCCGGTGTCCGGATCATTCAGCATGACCATCAGGATGGAGCGGGGAAGTCCCTTCTCCTTGTTGTCAAGGTTCGAGCCGTACCACTTCTCGCCGGCAATGTGGAACTTTCCGCCAAGGTAGCACTCCATGGTCATGAAGCGGCGGTCCGGGCCGTTGTGCGGCATGCCGGGATGTACAGGATTATCCGGGAAGCTGATCATCTGACCGTGGGAATTGTGGTTCTGGCCGCCCATCACGTAGTCGCCCTCGCCCATGACCTTGTAGACCTCGGTCATGGTCTCAAGGCACTTCTCCATGTCGTTGACGCCTGCCTTGATCATGTCCTGCTCATTCAGATAAAGAAAATCAATGCGTGTATCGCTCATAATCCTTCTACCTTCTTTCTTT
>CACXDR010000168.1 GCA_902766415.1 uncultured Lachnospiraceae bacterium | reverse complement strand
GAGGCTTCCTGGACGTTCGCCCCCTGCCGGAGGAGCCGCTGCGCGGCGATGATCCTCAGCTGGATCACGTACTCCATGACGCTGAAGCCCGTCCCCTTTTTGAACACGTGGCACAGGTAGTGCTTGCTCAGGGTGAAGTGCTCCGCGAGATCGTCGAGGGAGATCTTCTCCGCGCTGTTTTTCCTCAGGTATTCAAGGATCGGCTGCACCCGGTCGTAGTCCGGGTTGGACGATCCGTACGCCTCGCGGGTGGAGCGGATGCGGCTGCAGACCAGGAGCAGGATCTCGTAGAGCGTGATCCGCTCAAGGATGTCCGTCCCGAATGCGGGAGGGATACTGATCCTCAGCTTTTCGAAAAGCCGCGCGAGCCGGTCGGCGTCGTGGTCAGACAGCTGCACGCAGGTCCCGGGGCCCTGGAGCGCGGTGGTGAAATCCGTCTGAGGGGTGGAAAGGCGTTCCAGAAGGGAGGGCAGGACGTGCAGCACGTACCGCCGGAAGACCGTCCCGTCAGAACCGTTCTCGTCGCGGTGCAGCGTGTTGGCGTTCATGATGAACAGCATGTTCGCCTTCAGGGGGTACATGTGGCGGTCCATGAAGAAGTCCCCGCCTTCGCTGAGGACGAGCATGAGCTCGACGCCTTCATGATAATGGAGGCGGTGCATACGCCATTTGTCGTCCTGTTTGTACTGGATCGTATAATCCCTGGATTCCATTGGACCGTCCTCCTGCGGCGACAGTTTCTGTACCATCCGGAATATTGCGCGGAAAGCTTCCGCACAGGCTGAAATCATGCATCAATGCATATAGAAAAGCACTGATCTATGAAAGGTTTTGGGGCAATCATATTATATTTGCAGTCCATCACAATGTCAAACGAAAGAGAAAGAAAAATGTCGCGAATTGTTCCCGCAGGTAAGGCGGAATGTGGCGCCGCGGGCGCGGGCAGGGCCGGGAAGCACCTTCCCGACACATTATGTAGACTCAAAAAAGGACATTTCCGGGCATCCCGGAAAGGAAGAGCAATATACGCAATGTTTTTGGCAATAAAGTCATGGAATCCTATGCGGATTGTGTTAAAATAAGAACATGACAGGGTAATATCATGTCTGCGTCCGCCGCATGCGGAAAAAAAATAGGAGGTGGGAAGCTATATGTGGACAAGCACATCCATGACGGTACCGGAGTCACTGATCCTGTCTGTTATGGGCATATGCGTAGTCATGGGCACGCTCGTTGCTCTGGCTCTCGTTGTCATGGCCTTTTCGAAGATCATGGAATCCAGGAATTCCACGGCTGCGAGCCGGGCTGTGGCAAGACCTGAGCCGGAACCGCCGGGCATCAGCGAAGAAACTGCTGCCATGATCATTGCGGCTATCTGCGAAGAGCTGAAGGCTGCGCCGGAAGAACTGAACGTCACCAGCATTGTTGAACTGAAGTAAGATTTGTTCTCAAATAATTGATGCCGGTACAGTCCGCAGCATCACATCGAGGAGGCTAAAGTTATGAAGTATATCGTTACCATGAACGGCAAGCAGTACGAGGTCGAGGTCGAGCGCCAGTCCGCGTTCCACATGCTTACCCGCGAGGAGATCGCGTCCGGCGTTTCCACCCCGGTCACTCCGGTCGTCGCTCCGGTCGCAGCACCGGCACCGGCTCCGAGACCGGCAGCTCCGGCACCGGCACCGAAGGCAGCTCCGGCACCGGCACCGGCTCCGAAGCCCGCTCCCGCACCGGCTCCCGCTCCCGCTCCGGCAGCAGCGCCCGCAGGCGGTTCCTCTGTCACCTGCCCCATGCCCGGTACCGTTTTAGGCGTTAAGGTCAACGTCGGGGACAAAGTCACCGCAGGCCAGACCATGTTTGTCATCGAGGCGATGAAGATGGAGAACGAGATCGTTGCTCCGGTCGACGGCACCGTCGCTTCCATCAACGTCAAGACCGGCGATTCCGTCGATACCGACCAGGTCATGGGTACGCTCAGCTGATAAGGAGGGACCTAAGTGAACTTTTTAGGAATCATCCGCGATATTCTCGCGAATTCCGGTTACGCGACCATACAGTGGCAGCAGGCGGTGATGATCATCATCTCCTTCGTGCTCCTCTATATGGCGATCGTGAAGCAGTTCGAGCCGCTGCTCCTTCTTCCGATCGCGTTCGGCATGTTCATGTCGAACCTGCCGCATTCCGGGACGTTCTATTATTTCTATAACGGCGAAGTCGAGCACTGGTATGAAGCCGGTATCCTCGGCGTCATGTACATGGGCGTCAAGTCGAGCTTCTTCCCGTGCATGATGTTCCTCGCAGTCGGCGCGATGACGGACTTCGGCCCGCTGATCGCGAACCCCATCTCCCTTGTCCTCGGCGCGGCGGCACAGCTCGGCATCTACTGCGCGTTTGTGTTCGCGAACGCGACCGGGCTCTTCACCCCGCAGCAGGCAGCTGCGATCGGCATCATCGGAGGCGCTGACGGCCCGACTGCGATCTACGTCGCGAACAACCTGGCGCCGGAGCTGGTCGCACCCATCGCGGT
>CACXDR010000167.1 GCA_902766415.1 uncultured Lachnospiraceae bacterium | reverse complement strand
GCTGTGCTGCCCGGGACGGGGCGCCCGGCGGTGCCCTTCGTCTCCTGTGCATCGTCCGCTGCCCCCGGCGTGAGCGCAGGCTCCCTGGACCAGACCACCTTCAGGTCCTTCACGCCGCGCTTCTTCAGTTCCTTCCGCATGACGCGCGCCAGCGGGCACACCGACGTTTCATAGATGTCCGACACCTCGAATTTCGAAGGATCAAGCTTGTTGCCCGCGCCCATGGAGCTGATCACGGGCACACCGGCCTCCTTCGCCTGCATGATGATCGAGATCTTGCCGGAGACCGTATCGATCGCGTCGACCACGTAATCGTACTGCGAAAAATCGAACCGGTCCTTCGTCTCCGGGAGGTAGAACTCGCGGTAAATATTCACAACGGCGTCGGGATTGATATCCAGGATCCGCTGCCGGGCGGCGTCGACCTTATACATCCCGAGCGTCGAATGGAGGGCGATGATCTGGCGGTTCAGGTTCGTCAGGCTTACCGTGTCATTGTCGATCAGGTCAAGCGTGCCGATCCCGCTCCGGGCGAGCGCCTCCACCGTGTAGCCGCCCACGCCGCCGATCCCGAAGACCGCGACCCGCGCCCGGGAAAGCCGCAGGAGCGCCTCATGGCCTAGCAGGAGCTCCGTCCGCAAAAACTGTTCAAACATCTTCTTATTGCCTCCGCATCTATGATATAATCCTTTTCATGAATAATCATACCACTGATGAACAGAAAATAGCGGAGCAGCTTCGGCGCTTCCGGGAAAAGAAGGAGACACTTAAGCCCAGGCAGGCCGCGGTGCTCCTTCCTCTCGTGTACCGGGACGGCGTCCCCTGCATCCTCTTCGAGGTCCGGGCAAAGGACCTCGTGATCCAGCCCGGGGAGGTGTGCTTCCCCGGCGGAGGCGTGGAGGGCGATGAAACGCCGCTCGAGGCCGCCGTCCGCGAGACCATGGAGGAGCTCCTCGTAAAGGAGCAGCAGATCCGGATCATCGGCCTCATGGACGTGTTTACCGGCCCGCGGGGCCAGGAGGTGAGCGCCTACGTCGGCGTGCTC
The DNA here is from genome assembly GCA_902766415.1 of uncultured Lachnospiraceae bacterium. The sequence continues at coordinate 1,682 of CACXDR010000167.1, read as the reverse complement.
GAGGACTATGACGGCCGCTTCTCGACGGATGAAGTCGACAGCATCATCATCACCCCGCTCAGCTGGTTCGAAGAGCATCCGGCGGTCTTCTATAATACTGTCCGCACCGTGGTCCCCGGGGAGGACTTCCCGTTCGGGCTGGTGCCGGGCGGCAGGAACTACCACTGGGGAAAAGAAAAGCACCTCGTCCCGTTCTATCCGGGCACGGACCCGGTACTGTGGGGCATGACCGCGCGTCTTACCGATCTTTTCATGAAGATCCTGAAAGGAGAATTATGACCCGCCCTGACCTTCTTCGTCCTTTGATCCTCTGTTCAGCAGCTGTATTTCTTCTCTCGTCGTGCGGACGTACACCGCAGGAGACCGCTCCTCCTGTGCCGACGACTGCGGCGGAGACCACCGCGGCGCCCATCGCCGTGATCAGCGATCCGACTACCGAAGCCGAAACGGAGGCTGATGCTCCCGAAGAGGACATTCCTCCGGAGCCCGGCCTGGTCCGGAGCCCGCTCACGCATGAGTGGATCCCGGAGGAGCTCGCGGCAAAGCGCCCCATCGCGGTCATGTATCCCATCGACAGGAAGGCACAGCCGCAGTACGGCCTTGACCGGGTCAGCGTTTTCTACGAGATCATGGAAGAAGGCAGTATGAGCCGGCAGATGGGCATCATCGAGGACTGGGAAGACCTCGGCCGGATCGGCAACGTCCGAAGCATCCGCGACTACTTTATCTATGAGGCTCTCGAGTGGGATTCCATCATCGTCCACTTCGGCGGTCCCGAGGTCTTCGTGAAGAGCCTGCTGACCAGGAAGGACGTGGAGAATATCAACGGCGTCGGCGGCGTCATGGGCAGCAGCTACAACGCGTTCTACCGCATCCCGAAAAACAGCAAGTCGGAGCACACGGCGTACACGGACGGGGAGCACCTCCTCTCCGCGATCGATAAGGCCGGCTTCTCGCGGACGCACCGCGAGGATTACTGGCAGCCGGACCGCTGGAAGTTCCCGTCGGGCGATACAGTCGTCACGCTTGACGACCGGGACGATGCCCTCTCCGCGAAGGAGATCAACATGAGCCGCTGCTTCCCGGTGACAAAGAGCACGCTCAGCTACAACGAGGCCGACCGGAAATACTACCGGAACATCTACGGCGCGCCGCAGCGGGACGCCGTCACGAAGGAGCAGCTCTCGTTCACGAACGTGCTGATCGAAAGCGCGACCTCCGGAAACCGCGGCGGGAGCGAATATCTCTACTTCCACGTGCTGGATTCCATGAAGGACGGCTACTATCTCACCGGCGGGAAGATGATCCACGTGACCTGGATGAAGAACACCGACTACGAGCCCACGCGCTTCTTCGACGACAACGGCGAGGAGATCACGCTGAACACAGGCAGGACCATGGTGTTCATCGTCCGCGACGGGAAAGACAGCTTCACCGCGGACGGCGAGGAGTACAGCCTGTAAGCTGCGGCTTGCAGCCGCCTGCCTTCGTATCTGCCGGTCTCTGTATCTATCGGTCTCTGTATCTACCGGTCTCTGTATTTACCGGGTCCCGCATCCCGGAAGGATCTGTCCGTTCCGGAAGGATCTGTTCATTCCGGAAGGATCTGTTTGTCACGGAGGGATCTGTCCGTTCCGGAAGAATCTGTTTATCCCGGATGGATCTGTTCATCCCGGTCCGGG
>CACXDR010000166.1 GCA_902766415.1 uncultured Lachnospiraceae bacterium | reverse complement strand
GTCCCTTCATAGACAAGGAAGAAAAACGGCGCCTCGATGGTGACCCTGTTCCCCTGTTTCTTAAAGCGCAGCCCGTCCTGCGGGCTCTCCCAGTGCCCTATATTCAGCCAGCCGCGCCTTTTGTCATGCGCGGCAGGGGTGTTGAATTCAAGATAGACCGTCTGCCCGTCCCGGATCTCCGCGTTGATCCGCAGGACCGGACGGAGCGATTCGTACCCCTCCGGCAGCATCGCGCGGATGCGGTCCTGTTCAATGGCGTAGGCCATGACAAACTGTTCGATATGCATAAGCCGGATTCCTTTCCGTTAATTTGAGATCATGCCGCGCCTCCGCCGGGAGCCGGCCTCAGCGGGACCCTTCTCCTGCCGGGATCATTTTCCCCGAAAAATACGTGTACGCCGTAAAGCACAGGATGATCTGCACGATCGTGGAGCAGGGCGTCAAGTCATAGTCTTTCATGGAATACCTGTTTTACATATGTTTTTTTGATCTGTCAGCCGGGTCCGCCTCTCAGAGAATGATCTCTTCTCCCCCGAACCCCTTCAGCAGTCTGTTATCGCTGGTATAGACCATCTGCCTTGCATAGGGGGCTGTCCCGGTCCCGGGAGACCGGTAGTAAAATCTTACATTCCCCGCGCGGGCCTGGTAGTCGCCGCTGCTGCAGCTGCAGTAATCATAGTCATGGAACCGGTTCCAGACGTGGAAGCGGGGATCGTGGCTCAGATCGATCGCCGCCGGGTCGACCCGCTCCCGGACGCAATACTCATTGACAGGCATCATAGCGATAAAGCTGCTGTTCAATACTCCCGTTTCCGCCGCCATCTCCAGATAATCCGCGATCGTGTCCGCTGAATGGACGCCCTGCTTTGACAGAAGGCAGTTGAAGACCGCCTGCCCCGGATCATGAAGGCGGGAGACCATTTGCCTGACCGAATCCAGGGACGCTGCCTGAAAACCCATCAGAAGGCTGTTTTCCGCGTCGCCGGTCCTGTGGCGGCTGATATGAATGCTGTCGAGGCGGCCGACCGAATGAAGGTCCGGGATCATTTCCAGGCCGGTCCCGTTGGTGACCATATCGATCTCCACCTCATGTCCCATGATCTCCGAGGTAACGAAGATTGCCTCATCAAGCAGCTCCGGAGCCAGCATAGGCTCCCCTCCGGTAAACGACACTCCGTAAATATGGGGCCTGATCCTCCGGAGGATCCTCTCATAGGAACGGATGTCAAATGCCGTTGTCCCTGATCTCCTCCCCGGATCGACACAAAAAGGACACGCCGCGGGACAGACATCCGTCAGCCTGACGTACAGCCACAGCTTACCGTCCTCTTTCGGATAATAGCAGTCATCCCGGGAGCAGTAGTAATCCTTTATGGCAAAGGCCTGATTTCCGATACGGATCTCATGCATGTCAGCATCCCGGCTGCAGCATCGCGCACAGCCGTCTCCGCTTCCTTTCATTCTCCTGGAACTCTCCCGGCTCTCCGGCAAACTGGTCCCGGACCCTGATGATATCATCAAACTGATCCAGCGCCCTGACCATAACGCGCATCGCCGGCCCTCCGGCCTTTCCTGAAAGCCTTGCCAGTTCGACGGTGTTTTTCAGCGCTGCCCTTGCATATCCGACCGAACGCGGGTCGGCGGCATCGACCATGGTGATCAGCTGCTGCAGATAGGTGAGAAAACCGTTCAGCGACATAAGCTCCATCCTCCTTAGATTTTAAGTTCTTTCCTGATGATCTCCCTTGCGGAGAGAAAACGCTCCTCATAATCCCCGTCGATACAATAATACTTCAGTCCGGCCTCGTCAAAGATCCTTTTGATCTGGCGGCTGTAGCCCTCCCTGTCTTCAAGAAGCCTTTCATTCCGTGTCCCGTCCTGGACAAAGGCGACGGTCGGTTCCAGGAACAGGATCAGGTCAAAATGATTGACCGCCGCAATGGCATTTGCCAGGTCGTCATTTCTTCTGAGGATCCCGGGATCCGTAAAAAGAAAATGCGAAAAAAACCTGGTGATCAGGGCATCCGTATCCACGAAAAGGATCCTGTTGCTGTTCCGGAGAGCCTCGGTCTCCCGAAGCTTGTGCCTGAGAAGGATCTCATGGAAATCCTCTTCGACCATCATCTCCTCGATGCCCCCGGCATAGTCGCAGACCTCCCTGCCGGTCTCGGCGAGGAAGACGGTGTTAAAGACCATCGCGAGATTCTGCGCAAGCGTCGATTTCCCGGTGCTCTCGCCTCCGATGAGGAGCACCTTTTTTACAAAATACGGGCGGACGATGGCAGGGATATATTCCCAGTATCTGAACGGATCCTCAAAGATCTCCGTTGAGCTTACCGGTATCTCCTCCCGGTCAAAGTACACCGCCGGGCAGTGATACAGCTCTTCATACCTGCGCGTTTCCTTATAATCCGATCCGCAGAAGACCACGTCCGGCGCCCGGCCCATTTTTGAGATCACATAGTCCCTTCCCTGCTCCCAGGCGTCCTGCGTATCATAATCCTCTTTTGAGAGCTCCCGGTCCTCAAGCGTGATGATCCGGACGTGGTCCATGTGCTTTACGCTGTTGTAGATCCAGCGGTACCGGTATTCCACCGGGATACGGTCCCTCCTCCGGGAAAAGCTCAGGACGATAAAAAGCTCCTCACACTGTGACGCCGCCTGGACTATGCAGTTCAGGTGCCCGGTATGCAAAGGATCAAATGCCCCGCCGTACATTCCTCTTTTATAGCGCATCCGGCTCCGCCTCCTTTGCCCATTTGAAATACATGATCACGGCGTTGCCCAGGTATACGACCCACATGAGCAGTGTCGCCATGCTTTCATTTCCGTTTACAAAAGCGGCCGCCCACATGATGACCGTCACCACGTCGACCGCGATCCAGATGATCCACTGCTCCATGTACATTTTCACGGAGATCACCATGGCAACTACAGACGCGACGGTACTCAGGGAGTCCACGAACGGCAGCGACCCGCCCAGCGCCTTCAGGATAAAACCGTAAATGACCGTTCCGGCTGCCGTGGCGAATACGAGCTTTCCGCGTCCGGCCTTTGTCATACGCTTCTTTTCGACCTCGTGCGTCTCCCTGTTCATGTGCCGGTTCCACACATAAAAGCCGTAAAACTCCATCGGGAAATAATACAGCGCGTTCAGCATGACCTCTCCGTAGTATTTCGCGCGGAACGATATGACGGCATAAAGGACGACGTTCACTGCCCCGAAAATATAGGCGCTCAGCTTCCCCTTTCCCGTACAGACGACACATGCGACGCCGGTGGTGGCGGAAATGATCCCCATGGGAGAATCGTGCCAGTAGACCGACAGCCCTGTGATCAGCGCGCAGGCAGAGAACAGCCATATGATCTCCCAGGGCTTCCAGCCGGAAAGCTCTTCTCTGATAAACTGTCTTACTCTTCCCATCCGGCACCTCTCCCCTACTCACACGGCGCACCGGCTGTACTGCCGGATAACGCTCCATACATGATTGTATCCTCCCTGGTCCTGATGACGCAAGTACAGGCGGACCAGAAACATGTATGGTCTCCTGCCGGGCTCTCCGGCTCCATCCAAAAAGAGGACCGGACGTTTCAGAAGCTGAAAGCGTCCGGCCCTTCTGTTATGCTGCCATCCTTCCGGGGAAATGGCTCAGTACGCTGCGTCCCCCGCCTCCGCGGAGCGCCTGCCTGCGGAATAACCCTGCCGGTAGGCATCGCGGAGCATGGAGGTGATCTCCTCCGCCCACTGCTCCTCGGGGTAATCCCGTTTGATCCCCTCGATCTGGTTCTTCATGATCTCATGCTCCATCTCGGTCATGACGTTCCTCCGCGCCTCTTACTTTCTTTCCTGCACAAAATGGATGAATTCCTTCGATGCAGCTTCATCCGCGGCGTGCGCCGTAAACATCCGGTTGCCCATCTGCGGGACGCTCATCTCCGGCATGCGCTGGTACATGACGATATCGGCGCCGTACTTCGCGAGCACCTCCTCGTCCGTGTGCACATAGTCATAGATGTCCCTTCTGCCTGCGTAGACACAGTAGTGGTCCGACTCAGGCTCCGGGAAGATCCTTCTGTCCGCGGTGACCATGTCCGCCCAGATCTGGTAGACGTCGATGGAATGCGCGTAGTTCATCATATCCGGCGTGTACGCGCCTGCCGGGCGCATGTTGACCTCGAGGCCTACGAAATCCCCGACCTTCCCGAGGCCCTTCTTCGCCTTCGTCAGGCAGAAGAACTCAAAATGCACGAAACGGCTCTTCACGCCGAAGGCTTTCAGCGCCGCGCGGCCGTACTTCCTGAGCTGCTCCGGCATCTCCGCCGCGACATAGTACGCAAGGTCCTTCTTCTCGTTCACGATATCCATGATCGAGGGCGGCCACTCCGTCATGGACTCGAAGAGGGGCTCACCGTGGCTGTCGCAGATCGCGTCGTAGGAGCGGATATCGCCCGTGATGAACTCCTCCATCACGTACGGGACCGCCGGCTGCGCGGCAAAAAACGCCTCGAAATCCGCCTTATTTGAAAGCTTCCAGGTGTCGCAGGCGCCGACGCCGATATCCGGCTTGACGATGACCGGATACCCGACCAGCTTCAGGAACTCCGCCGCCTTCTCCTTCGTTGTGATCTTATGGCAGCGCGCCGTGGGGATGCCCGCTGCCGCGTAGCACTCCTTCATCGCGGATTTGCTGCGGAAATGCTCTATGCCGTCCGTATTGACTCCCGTCGTGACGTGGAAATCCGTGCGGAGCCGGGCGTCCTGCCCGAGCCAGTACTCGTTGTTCGACTCGATCCAGTCGATCTTCCCGTACTTGAAGGTGAAGAACGCGACGGCGCGCAGCATCTGGTCGTAGTCCTCCATGTTTTCGACGCGGTAGTACTCCGTCAGCGCATTCTTAAGCTGCGGGCTTAACCCGTCATACGGGGCGTCGCCGATGCCAAGGACATTTACGCCGTTCTTTCTGAGACGGTCGCTGAAATTCCAGTAGTTGTCCGGAAACTGCGGAGAGATAAAAATAAAATTCATAGACAGTGGCCTCCTCGGGTCTTAAGGGGCAGGACTGCCCCTTTTCTTGTTCAGTTTTTTATTATACCGCAGTTCCATGCGTACCGTCAGTTTTTTTTGGCGCGCCCGGTCTCTCAGATCAGGCCGAGGCCTTCAAGCACTTCCTTCGCGGTCTTTACCGGGGTGATCGTGAGGGCCTTCTTCACCTCCGCGTCCACCTCGTCAAGATCGTCCGCGTTGTCGAAGGGGATCCACACCTTTTTCACGCCCGCGCGGTGCGCCGCCATAAGCTTCTCCGGCAGGCCGCCGATCGGGTTCACGCCGCCCTGGAGCGACACCTCTCCGGTCATCGCGACGTCCGGCGGGACTGCCCTGCCTGTCACGAGCGAGGCCAGCGCCGTCGTGAGGGTGATGCCGGCGGACGGCCCGTCCTTCGGTGTCGCCCCGTCCGGGACGTGGATATGCAGGTCGTTTTCCTCGAAGAGCGCTGCCTTGCCGGGATACAGGGACTTCACAAGGCTTACCGCGATCAGGGCGGATTCCTTCATGACGTCGCCAAGCTGCCCGGTTACCTGGAGCTTCCCGCTGCCCCTGGTCAGCATGGTCTCGATATACAGGATCTCGCCGCCTGCCGCAGTCCACGCGAGTCCTGTCACGACGCCGGGCCCTGCGCTCTCCGGGACGTTCCTCCGGTGCATCGGGGCCGTATCCATGAAGCCGCGGAGATTCTCCGCCGTAACGTGCACCGCGGATGATGCAGCCTTCGCGGGATCCTCTCCTCCGCCGGCATCTGCCGCCACCTGCCCTTCCGGGATCCCGGGCTTCTCCTGCCCGGCGGCGCCGGCTGCTTCTGTCTCACGCCGCTTTACGAGCTCCACCGCGGCGCTTCTTAAGATCATGTCCATACGCTTTTTCAGGCCCCTGACGCCCGCCTCGCGCGTATAGTCGGAAATGACCGCCTCGACCGCGGCATCGTCCACGATGACCTCTGACGCGCGGAGGCCCGCCGCGAGCATCGCCTTCGGAAGCAGGTGCCGCTTCGCGATCTCGAACTTCTCCGCGGGCGTATATCCGCGGAACGGGATCATCTCCATTCGGTTCAGGAGCGGCTCCGGGATGGTCTCCGCCGTATTCGCCGTGCAGATGAAAAGGACATCCGAAAGATCATACGGGACGTTCATGTAGTGGTCCGTGAAGGTGCTGTTCTGTTCCGGATCAAGCACCTCGAGGAGCGCGCCCGCCGGGTCCCCGTTGTAGCCTGCGGAAAGCTTGTCCACCTCATCCAGCACCATGACCGGGTTCGTGACTCCCGCCTTCCGGATGCCGTCGATGATACGGCCCGGCATGGAGCCGATATAGGTGCGCCTGTGGCCGCGGATATCCGCCTCGTCCCGCACGCCGCCGAGGCTTACGCGGACGTATTCGCGCTTCAGCGCCTTCGCGATGCTCTGGCCTATGCTGGTCTTGCCGGTGCCGGGTGCGCCGACAAACAGGATGATGGACCCGGACTGCACGCCGCGGAGGTTCATGACCGCGATCTGCTCAAGGATCCTTTTCTTGACCTTCCCGAGGCCGAAGTGGTCCTCGTCCAGTACCTTCTCCGCCTCCGAAAGGGAAATGTTCTTCGCCTTCTCCTTCTTCCAGGGAAGGCCCGTCAGGAGCTCAAGGTAATCCCTGAGCATCCCCGATTCCGCGCTGTTCTGGCCTTCGGACTTCAGCCGGTTCAGGACCCTGCGCCCCTCCTTCGCGGCCTCTTCGTTCATGCCCGCGTTCTCAAGCTGCATCTCGAGCCGCCGGATATCCGACACGTTCTCGGGATGCATGTCGTCAAGCTCCTTCTGGAGGTACTCCATCTGCTTTTTGATGGCCGACTCCCGGTACAGCTTCTGGTAATCCTCCTCCTGCGCGGTCTTCGCCTGCGTCTGGACCCTGGTCATCTCCAGGTTCTCGCGGATCATTTTTTCCATCATGTCCGTGCGCTTCGCCGTGCTGTCCTCCGCAAGGAGCGCGTACTTTTCCTCATTCGAGTTGATCATCCACGGCGACATGGCCGCCGCGATCTCGCCGAACGACGTCCAGTGCGCGACGTAGCCGCGGGCATTCTGCCCCCATGGATAATTTTCCGAAAACCGGAGGATCTCGGTCTTGATCTCCTTCAGGCGCCGCGCGGCGCTCTCCGCGTCGAGGTCCTCCGTCTCCCTTCTTCCGGATACGGCAAGGTCGATCGTATGGTTCGGGAATACGCTGACCTCCTCGATGTTCACTCTTCTGCGGAGCCTTGCCACGAAATAGCCGTCCGGGCTGACCTCCGTGACCGTTCCCATGATGCCGACCGGATAGAAGCTCTCGCTGTCGAGCTCCTCCACCGGAAGGTTCTTTTTCTGGATGATGATCGTGATCTTTTCATTGACTGCCGGCGTCTTCCCGGTCATCTTCTGGTACATCTCTGTCCTTAAGTACAGATTGGAATCCGGCACTGTGATCATGTTATAGACGGGTAATACTGCCATGCTCTCGCCTCCTTTGATACCGGCGCTGCTTTTCATGCGCCGCCCGTGTTATTCGTCCGTCCCGCGCTGCGCGGTGTCTTTATCAGCACTCGATTCCATAGAGTGCTGATAATCTGTTTTACACCATACTCCTTTTTCCAAAGGTTGTCAAGAAGGCCGGAAAACGAAGGAAAGCTGCTGCCCCGGCACTTTCGTCCGGGACAGCAGCTTTCATTATGTTTTAATATCAGGCGGCGGTTCACACGCCGAGCACCATAAGGAGCCCGGTCATCACAAGGATACTGAAGATTATGCTGACGCTCCCCGCGCAGCTCGCGAGCCCTTCGTCCCCGCCTGCCATGCCCGTAAAGGCCGGAGCGACTGCGCTCATCGGCGTAAACAGGACCAGGACGACCGCCTGGCGGATCACTTTTTCAAAGGGAAGAAGATACCATACGGCAAGCCCCATGACGATCCCGCAGACGACCCGTCCGGCAATGACCTTCATCACCCTGCCCATAGTTTCCTTTTTCAGGTCTGCCTCGAACAGGAGGCCCAGCATAAGCATGGCAGTAAAGGGATTCGCCTTCGCGAGCGGCTCAAGGAGCGTCACGACCGCCATCGGGAAGCGGATCTTCAGGAGCGAAAGCGTGAACATGGAGCTGTATGTAAGGAAAGGGACGCTCGAAAGAAGACGCTTCAGGAAGCTCGCGGGAGTGAAGCCGCTGCCGCGCCCGCCCGTGCCTCCGGCCCGCTCCCCGGCCGCGACGTATTCCGCGGCGAAGGCGTAGGTAAGGCCGGTGCACATCACACTGTTGCCGGCGTCGAACATGCACGCCGCCGCGGTCCCGGCCGCCGGGAGGAAGCTCTGTACGAACGGAAGGCCGAAGGCTCCGATATTGAACCCCGGAACGCCCAGGATAAACATGGCCTGCTCACGCCTTGTGTCCCTGCGGCTCAGGAAAAGCCCGCAGAGGATCCCGGGAAGATTCGCGAGGAGCCCCAGCAGAGCGACCGCAAGCAGGGCAGGGTCCACGCTTTCCATCAGAGTGAAATTCGTAATGATCGCGGCAGGCAGGGTGACATGCATGACGATCTTTTTCAGGATCCCGCCTGTATCGTCCGGTACGAACCCCGTTTTCCGGAGCACGATCCCGATCGCGACTACCAGTGAAAGCGCGGCCGCGCGAAGCAGTATATCTTCCATCCTTTCAATTCCCGAAGAACCGGTCCTCCAGCATAAGGCACCAGCAGTGATAGACCGGCAGGTGCAGCTCCTGTATCATATAGGTCTCCGTCTCCGGGACCCTGACCGCAACGTCCGCCGCGGCGGCAAGCTCGCCGCCCTTCGCCCCGGTGAGGCCGATGATCTTTATGCCGAGCGCCTTCGCGACCGCGACCGCGTTCATGATGTTCTGGCTGTTGCCGCTCGTGCTGATCCCGAGAAACACGTCGCCCGGACGCCCGAAGCCTAAAAGCTGCTGCGCGAACACGCCGTAGCCGTCCACGTCGTTGATGTACGCGGTGGTCAGAGCCTCGTGCGCGACCAGCGGGATGGCCATGAGCCCGCGCTCCAGGTTCTTCGCGAGAAGCGGTCCGCGGACCGGGTCCGCCTCTTTAAGCTTTTCCGCGAGCTCCGGCGTGACAGGGCGCGGGATCCTGAAGCGCTTCATAAGCTCTCCCGCGATATGCTCGGAATCTGCCGCCGAGCCGCCGTTCCCGGCGATCATGACCTTTCCGTCATGCAGGTAGCATTCTTCGAGGATCTCGTACGCGCTGATGATCTGCTGCCGCACCGCTTCAAGCTTCGGGTAGCGGCTTACGAGCAGGTCAACATGCTTTTCGATTCTGGGACTGATCATTTCATGGTTCCTTTCGGTTTTCGGGCAGGCTTCATACCGCGCCGGTCCGTACTGTGTATTGCATTATACTATGAAGCTCACGGAAAGCAATCCTGCTCTTCTTCTGCTTACGTTCCGCGGCCCGTTCCGAGAAATTCCCCGGCGAATGCCACGATCTGGTCAAGCTCCCCCGGGTTCTTATAGCGGTGGTCCGCCCCGTGCACGATCCTGACAGGCAGATGGTTCCGCTCCGCGAAGGAGAGGGAATCCCCGACAGGGACGACATCGTCCGCGTCGCCGTGGATGACCGCGGCAGACTGTCCCCGGGAGCCGGCCGGCACGGCGTACGCGTCGTGGTCCGGCCGTTCAAGGTCCGCAAGGAAGCTCCCGTCAAGAAGCAGCGGACGCGTAAAGCCGAAGTCAAGCTTCGTCCCGGCACGGAAGGCGGCCAGCTGTTCATCCGTAAGGAAGCTCTTCAGGACCCTCGCCATCCGGAGCGCAGGAGACCTGAGGAGGAGCCGGTCAAAGCAGCCGGGATGCCGGCCAAGATAAAGCACGGCAAGGAAGCCGCCGAAGCTTGTAGCGAAGCAGGAAAGCGGCGCGCCGCACCATGAGGAGACGCGCTCCAGGTCCCGGAGGCAGTTTTCCACCGTAAGGAAGGAGCTGTCCGCGGGGCTTTTCCCGTGCCCGGGCCAGTCGAAGGTCACGACGCGGAAGCCCTTCCGGCACATGGCTTCCGCCACCGCCGCGATCACGCTGCTCTCCTTGTCCCCGGCAAAGCCGTGCAGGCAGAGAAGGACAGGGGCAGGCCCGCTGTCTCCCGGCAGCCACTGCTTCAGGGAGATTTCATAACCGTTCGGTCCCGGAATCGTCAGGTATTGTGGTGTCATCACTTAAAGATCTCCTTCATGGTCCGCAGGCTCTCCGCGGCACGTCCTCCCGCCTCCGGCCGGTCCTCTTCTCTTAAGCTCAGTTTCTCTCCCACGTCCAGCCCGCGACCTCAGGCAGGTCCTGGCCGTATTCGCGGATATACTGGCGGTGCTCCACGAGCTTGTCCTGCATCTTCTGGTACAGGTGCGCCGCGCGGTTGCCGAGCTGCGGAAGGAAGGTGAGCGCCGTGAGCACAAGGTGGAAGCGGTCAACGTCATTCTGGACGCGGACGTCGAACGGCGTCGTGATGGTTCCTTCCTCCTTGTAGCCGCGGACGTGCATGAGGCGGTTGTTGTGCCTCCGGTAGGTCAGCTCATGGACCAGGGACGCGTATCCGTGGAACGCGAACACCACCGGCTTGTCCTTCGTGAAGAGCATGTCGTATTCCGCGTCGGTCAGCCCGTGCGGGTGCTCGCTGGACGGCTGCAGGCGGAACAGGTCCACGACATTGATGAAGCGGATCTTCAGCTCCGGCATCTCCTTGTTGAGGATATCCACCGCTGCCAGCGCCTCAAGGGTCGGCGTCTCGCCGGCAGAGGCGAACACGATGTCAGGCTCCACGCCCTGGTCGTTCGACGCCCAGTCCCAGATGCTGATCCCGGCGGTGCAGTGCTTTACCGCCTCGTCCATGGACAGCCACTGCGGCCGCGGATGCTTGGAGGCGACGATGACGTTCACGTAGTTCTTCGACCGGATGCAGTGGTCGAAGGTGGAAAGGAGGCAGTTCGTGTCCGGCGGCAGGTAGAGACGCACGACGTCCGCCTTCTTGTTGGCGATGTGGTCCATGAAGCCCGGATCCTGGTGGGTGAAGCCGTTGTGGTCCTGCTGCCAGACCGTGGAGGCCATGATGAGGTTGAGAGACGAGATCTCCTCCCTCCAGGGCAGCTGGTTGCAGACCTTGAGCCACTTGGCGTGCTGGGCGGCCATGGAGTCGATGATGCGGGCGAAGGCCTCGTAGGTGGC
>CACXDR010000165.1 GCA_902766415.1 uncultured Lachnospiraceae bacterium | reverse complement strand
TAGACCGTGTAGGTGTTGATGTTGCCGATGGTCGACGTGAAGATCGTATACTGGTCCTTGTTCATATAGACCTTGAACTTCAGGAGGTCCATGTTGTAGAAGTCCGTGATCCCGAAGAGGCACACCAGGATGCCGACAGCAAGGAACGCGGTCACGTAATGCCCCGTGAACTTTAAATTGCGGGAGACCAGAAAATAGGACAGCGTGTATACGGACATCATAAGGAAGCCCGTGTACCGGCCCTCGACGCCGCTCACCGCCTGGTCGATATAAGGATGGGCGCAGAGCGTCGACACGAGGCACACGGACCAGAACGCAAGAAGGAAGCTGTCCGTCACGCTGAAATGCGCGCGGTACCATCCCCTGATCCCGTTCGTTTTCCGCTCCTCCGCGCCGTCCTTCCACCAGCCGGCCAGCCGGCCGGAGCTTATTCCCCATATCAGCATGGCGAGGAACATCGCCCCCGAAAGCGAGAGGAAGGTAATGACCTTCGTCTCAAGGATATTAAAATAATAGTCCGTATAGATCAGCGGAAAAACGGTCAGGACGAGGAAGCACCACGCTCCCGTGATGATCCCCGGCGCCCGGTCCCTGTCAGGGCCGGACTCCCGTACCGTGTTTTTCTGCCGTTCTGCCATCGTACTTCTCCTTCTGCATACGGACCTGTGTCCTTATTCCGGGTATTTTTACGCGTCCCGGGGCGCTCCGGGCCGGAAGATGTTGTTGGCCGGATGATGTTCCTGACCGGAAGATGCTCCTGACCGGCAGTATCCCGCCTGCCAACAGCATCTCCCGCCGCGTTTTACGGCAGCGCTCCTTCGCCCTCCATCGGGATGAACGTCCGCCCGTCGCTGTGCTTCTTCAGGTTCCTGCCGGCGGCCTTCGCGGCGTCCTCCGCTTCCTTCACGAACTGGTCCTGGGAGTTGACGCGGACCCTGCGCCCGCGCAGGTCCTCCTTCTCATAGCTGCCGTCCGGCTGGTAGATGCTCGCCTTGACATTGTCCGCGAGCTCCACGTCAAGATAGTGGCGGACCTCCTCGCGGATCTTCGGGTCGATGACCGGGAAGACGATCTCGACGCGGTTGTCGAGGTTTCTCGGCATCCAGTCTGCGCTGCCGAGCCAGAAGGTGTCCTCCGTGTCGGCATGGAACTGGAAGATGCGCGCGTGCTCCAGGAAATTCCCGACGATGGAGCGCACGCGGATATGCTCCGAAACGCCCGGGATCCCGACCTTCAGGCAGCAGATGCCGCGCACGATGAGGTCGATCTCGACGCCGTCCGCGCTTGCCGCGTAGAGCGCCTTGATCATCTCCCGGTCGGACAGGGAGTTCATCTTCGCGCGGATGTATGCTTCCTTGCCCTCGCGCGCGGCCTTGCGCACACGGTCGATCTGGGCGTAGAAGCGGTCCCTCATCCAGAGCGGCGCGACGATGAGCCTGTTCCACGTCGGCGGCTCGGAATAGCCGGACAGCATGTTGAAGACCGCGGTCGCGTCCTCGCCGTACTCTCTCCGGCAGGTCAGGAGGCCGAGGTCCGTGTAAAGCTTCGCGGTGCTGTCGTTATAGTTGCCCGTGCCGAGATGGACGTAGCGGCGGATGCCGTCATCCTCCTCGCGCACCACGAGCGTGATCTTCGAGTGGGTCTTTAAGCCGAGCAGGCCGTAAATAACGTGGCAGCCCGCCTTTTCAAGCATCTTCGCCCAGGCGATGTTGTTCTCCTCGTCGAAGCGCGCCTTCAGCTCGACGAGGACCGTGACCTGCTTTCCGTTGTCCGCAGCCTTGGCAAGCGCCTTGATGATGGGCGAGTTGCCGCTGACGCGGTACAGCGTCTGCTTGATCGCGAGGACCTGCGGGTCATTCGCGGCCGTCTCGATGAAGTTCACGACAGGGTCAAAGGTCTGGTACGGATGGCTTAAGAGGATATCGCCCTTCCGGATATTCGTAAAGATATCGTCCTCGTTCATGAGCGCGGGGACCGGCTGCGGCACATGCTTCGGGTTCTTCAGGTGGTCGAAGCCGTCGATGCCGTACATCTTCATGAGGAAGGTCAGGTCGATGGGCCCGCTGATCCGGAAGAGATCGCTCTTCCCGACCTCCAGCTCGCCCGCGAGGATGCGGAGCAGCTCTTCATCGACATCGTCCTCGATCTCAAGGCGGATCGCGTCGCCCCACTGGCGGCGCTTCAGCTTCTTCTGGATCTCAAGGAGAAGGTCGGCCGCCTCGTCCTCGTCAAGCTCGAACTCCGCGTTGCGCATGATGCGGAACGGGTGCGCGGCGAGGATGTCGTAGTTCAGGAACAGGGAGCTGATGTTCCGCTCGATGATCTCCTCAAGAAGGATCACGGTCGTCTTCACGCCTTCGCGGGGAGCCGCGGCGTCCGGCGGGATCACCACGATGCGCGGGAGCACGGACGGCACCTGCACGATCGCGTAATCGGGACGCGTCTCGCCGTTGCCCTTCTGCTTCTTCTTCTCGACGACGCGGGTCAGGGGCTTCACATCCTTCCGCTGCCGGATAAGAGCCGCGATGTTCAGCGTCTTGTTCCTGACGAGCGGGAACGGCCTGGAGCTGTCCACCGCCATCGGCGTGAGGACAGGGTAGATGATCTCCTTGAAATAGCGGTCCACAAACGCGGCCTCGGACTCTTCGAGGTCCTCGTGGCGCCGGATCATGTGCAGGCCTTCCTTCTCCAGCGCGGGCATGATGGAACGGTTCAGCGTGCTGTACTGCTGGTCCACCATGTCGTGCGTGAACGCGGAGATCCGGCGGAGCTGCTCCTCCGCGGTAAGCCCTGCGATGTCCGGCTTCGTGTAGCCTGCGCTCACCTGGTCCTTCAGGGACGCGACGCGGACCATGAAGAACTCGTCAAGGTTCGAGCTCACGATGCTCATGAATTTCAGGCGCTCGAAGAGCGGCGTGTTCCTGTCACGCGCCTCGTTCAGGCACCGCATGTCGAACGCGAGCCAGGTGAGCTCGCGGCATACATAGTAGGCCGGGTCGCCGAAGTCGATCTCCGGCTTCGCCCCTGCCGCCTTCATGCGGTTCTCATTCAGTTCCTTTTCCGTCACGATGCTGGTGACCCGCTCCGCGGGCGCCTTCGTGAGGTCGATGCTCCCGTCCTTCGCGCTGATCGCCGCGAGCTCGGCGAGCTTCCTCGCGCTGAGCGGCTTCTGCGCTTTGCCTTCCTTCTTCTTCGCGCCGCTCTTTTTTTCCGGGGCGTTTTTCTTCACAGCGGCCTTTTTCGGGGTCCTTCCCTTCGCCGTCCCGGCGCTTTTCTTTGTGTCCCCGGCCTTCCTGGCAGCCGTCATTTTCTTTTTATCCGTCATGGGTGCCTCTTTTCGTCATGGATTCCTGCGCTGCCGTCAGTTCCGCTTCTGGCGGAGCACCGGCCCGGCTCCGAAGATCTCTGTAAAGATATTCCTGATGATCCCGACAGACGCCTGCTCAAGCGTCATATCCCCCGCGTACCGCGTGGAGATCGTCAGCTCGCCGTCTTCCTTCTCCCAGGTCATCCGGTAGTCGCCGCCCTTCTGCTTCGCGGAGCGGTCAAGCGCGTTTGCGAGCAGGATCATCGCGGTCAGCTTCACCTCGCGCATGCCGTGCCCGGTCCAGTCAAAGCTGCTCTCCCCGTTCTTCACGACGTCCGCAACCAGCTCGTGCTCCTCCTCGGAAAGGCCGATGAGCTCCGTCGCGCGGACGATGTCGTAGGAGGACAGGCTTGCGCGGCTCATGCTGATGAACTGGCCGCAGTGGTGGAACATGGCCGCGATCTGCAGGAGCAGGCGGTCGCGGTTCGTAAGCCCGTGGACCTTCTTCAGGGCGTCAAAGATCTTCAGGGTGTTGGCGACGTTGTAGCTCCGGTGGACATCGCCCCCGCCGTAGCGGTGGATGATCTCGCGGACCGTGCTGATGATATCGTCATTGAAATCATGATCCTGCGGGATCAGCCTGTGGTCGAACGCGTACTCCGCCGCGATGCCGTCGATCAGGCGGATCTCGGGGATCCAGACCTTTTCCGCGCCGGCCATTTCGATGGTCCTCTGGTAAATGATCGCGGAGGGCACGACGATGCTCGCCGTCTCGGAATTCACGCCGAGCTTTGCCTCGATCTCCGCGTCCGGCTTGCCCGTCAGGAAACGGCAGCCCTCCAGGAACGCGTCATAGTCCACGAATCTTCCGGACGCCGTCCTCGCGGAGAGGGCGGCATCGGACTCCTTCGTCATGAGGCGGTCCCTCAGGAGGCGCGCCATGTCGCCCAG
>CACXDR010000164.1 GCA_902766415.1 uncultured Lachnospiraceae bacterium | reverse complement strand
TGCTTATCCTCGGCGCCCTCGGCATGGCGAACCTCTGGGCAGCCGTGTTCGGCGACGTCGGCGTCACCGTGCTCGCGATCCTGAACTCCATGCGCGCGCTGGAGGAGAAGGGCTGAACCGGACAGGAAACCAGGCCCCAGACGGGCCGGGACAAACAGGAACATCATGCCTCAGGCAGGCTGAACAGGATGCAGGGATCTGATATCCGGATCTATGCATTCTGTTTTTGCTTTTCCGGGATATCCATGAAAAACGCGCATGATTCCGTTTGCTTTGCAAACTGGAATTAACCAACAAAGAAAATATAATAGAAGATGGAATTAAATAATATCCGGTTTCATACAGGAGAAAAGAGGTGCTGTTTTATGAGTATCCAGGCAAGAAAGCTCCGTAAGCTGCTTGCGGAAAACGACTATCTTGTAGCCCCGGGCGCCTATGACGCGCTGAGCGCAAGATGCATCGAAGCCGCCGGTTTTAAAGTTGCGGGAACCACCGGCTACGGCATGCACGGCTGCATCCTCGGCCAGCCGGACACCGGCCAGCTGACGCTGAGTGAGACGGTCGACGTCCTCACCAAGATGTGCAACGCGGTCGATATTCCGATCCTCGCGGACGCGGAGGGCGGCTACGGAAGCGCCCTGAACGTGATCCGTACCATCAAGGAATATGAAAAGACCGGGATCGGCGGCCTGTTCATCGAGGACCAGAAGCAGCCGCCGAACTGCCCGTTCATCAAGGCGCCGGAGCTGATCTCCATGAAGGAGATGGTCGGAAAGATCAAGGCTGCCGTCGCGGTGCGTGAGGATCCCAGCCTCCTGATCGTCGCCCGCACTGACGCGCCGTTCGACGAGGCGGTCGAGCGCGCGAACGCGTACATGGATGCCGGCGCGGATATGGTAAAGATCCTTCCGAAGACGAGGGATGAGCTGGAAAAGCTCCCGCCGCTCGTCAAGGGCCCCATCCACCTCGGGCTTTACGCGAACAAGGGCATCAACGACGGCCTGACCGCGGAGGACTGCGGAAAGCTTGGCTACAAGATCATCACCTTCCCTGTAAGCCTCCTGTTCGCGCAGACCGCTACGCTCTTAAAGCTCCTGAGGTACATGAAGGAGCACGGTACCGACGAGGGCTACGATGGAGATTTCATTTCCTTCCAGGACTACCTGAAGTTCATCGGCGCGGATTACTATAAGACGATCTACGAGAAATATATCGACAATTACATGGAGTAAGCTTTGTGTCCTTTCGCCCCGTGCTTACCGGCCTGGCAGGTTCCTGTCAGGCCGTTTTTCTGATATAATGCCGGAAGCGGGCACGCCCGGAAGGCGTGAAATACAGACAGAAGGATGGTACAGTGATGGCGGCAAACATGAACAAGAAAAAGGGCGGATCGAACGGCGCGCTCATTCTTTATCTGCCGGAGGGGAAAAGGATCCCCGAGATCCCGGTCCTCTGCGCGCTCGGGAAGATCCGCCTTTATACCGCGGGACCCGCGGACCTCGGGAGAAAGGTCGGAGAGATCGCCGGGCTTAAGGACACCGGGAGCTCTCCCGAAGGCAGCTATAAACCTTCGAACACGGCCCTCCTTTCCATGAACCAGCCGGTCCTCGTTTTCTGCAGGGTCCCTTCCGGACTTGCCGGAAGCTTTATCGACGCTCTCGGAAGGAAAGACATCCATATCCCGCTGAAGGCATTTCTCACGGAGGGGAACGCCTCCTGGACGCTTGCGGAGCTTTACAACGCTCTCCGCGAGGAGCACCACGCCATGACCGGCGAGACGGTCTGAGGAGGCGCGGATGTTAAGGATCAACCCCATCGCGCTTTCGGTCCATCACGGGCCGGACGCGCTGAAAAAGAAGGTCCTTTCCTGCCTGAAGGTCCGGGAGGAGGAGCTTCGCTCCATGGAGATCGCGCGGAGATCCATAGAAGAAAAGAAAAAGGACGATATCCTTTACGTCTATATGGTCGACGTCCGGCTTAAGAATGAGGAACGCGCCCTGAAGAGGTGCCGCGACAAGCGCGTCACGCGCCATACGGAGGTCCCGTACCGGCTTCCGGAGCACGGCAGCATGCCGCTCCTTCACCGGCCCGTCGTCGTCGGCACAGGCCCCGCGGGGCTCTTTGCAGGTCTTTCGCTCGCGCGCGCAGGCTTCAGGCCTTTGGTCCTTGAACGCGGCGAATGCGCGTCGGACCGCCGGAAAACGGTGGAGGCCTTCTGGGAGGGGAATGCCCCTCTTGACCCGGAGTCCAATGTCTCCTTCGGCGAAGGCGGCGCAGGGACCTTCTCCGACGGGAAGCTCAACACGCTGGTGAAGGACAGTGCCGGGCGGAACCGCGAGGTCTTAAGGACCTTCGTCCGGTTCGGCGCAGACCAGGAGATCCTCTACGAGCAGAAGCCCCACGTCGGGACGGACCGCCTGGTCGGGATCGTCACCGCCATGCGGGAGGAGATCACCGCGCTCGGCGGCGAGGTGCGCTTCAGAACGAGGCTTGAACATATCGTCACGGAAAACGGAAGGATCACCGCGGTAAGGACAGGGACGGAGACCATCCCCTGCGAGGTCCTCATACTCGCGACGGGCCATTCCGCGCGGGACACCTTCCGGAACCTTCTTGCGGACGGCGTAACGCTTGAGCCGAAGTCCTTTGCGGTCGGCGTGCGCATCCAGCACCCGCAGCATATGATCGACGTTTCCCAGTACGGGGAAAAGGAGGCGGACTTCCTTTCTCCCGCTCCCTACAAGCTGACCGCGAAGGCCTCGGACGGACGCGCGGTATACACGTTCTGCATGTGCCCCGGAGGCTACGTGGTCGACGCTTCGAGCGAGGAGGGCAGGACCTGCGTGAACGGGATGAGCTACCACGGCCGCGCGGGGGAGAACGCGAACGCCGCGGTGATCGCCCAGGTGGACCCGGGCGACTTCGGGGGAGAGGGTCCTCTTGCCGGGATCGAATTCCAGAGACAGCTCGAGGCGGCGGCCTTCCGCGCAGGGAACGGCGCTGTCCCTGTCCAGCTTTACGGAGATTTCCGCGAGGGACATAAGAGCACCGGCTTCGGCGGGGTCCGCCCCTGCTTCCGCGGACAGTACGCGTTCGCTGACCTGAACGAGGTCCTCCCAAAGTACCTTGCCGACGCGGTAAAGGAAGGGATCGAGGCCTTCGGAAGGAAGATCCGCGGCTTCTCGCGCCCGGACGCGGTGCTCGCGGGCGTGGAGGCAAGGACCTCCTCGCCGGTCCGCATCCCGCGGGATGAAGGGCTGGAAGCCGGGGTCCGCGGGCTTTATCCCTGCGGCGAGGGAGCAGGATACGCCGGCGGGATCACGAGCGCCGCGATGGACGGGCTGAAGGTCGCGGAGGCCGTCATCCGGAAATACGCGCCGCAGGCGGAATGACGCCCGGCAGGATTTGACGATGCTGGCGGAATGACGCCCGGCAGGATTTGACGAAACGGGCTTAACACGATAAAATAACATATTCGGATGCCGCCGCGGGTGCTGTCCGCGGCGGCAGGTTTTTAAAGGAGATCCGGCATGCCTTCATGCCAGGTACAAAGGAGATCCGGCATGCTTTCATGCCGGGAATAAAGGAGGACGCTTATGAGCAGCACGCTGCGCGAAAAGCTCCGCGACAAAAAGCGGATCGTCATCAAGGTCGGTTCATCGACCATCACGCACCCGGAAACCGGTTCCATCAATATCGAAAAGATC
This sequence comes from uncultured Lachnospiraceae bacterium, assembly GCA_902766415.1. The sequence continues at coordinate 2,563 of CACXDR010000164.1, read as the reverse complement.
GAGAAGCTGGTGCGCCAGATCAGTGACCTGAAGGGCATGGGTATCGAGGTCGTCCTTGTATCCTCGGGCGCCGTCGCCGCCGGCAAACAGGCGATGTCCGTAAAGGGCAAGGTACGTACGCTTGCGGAGAAGCAGGCATTTTCCGCCATCGGCCAGGCGCGGCTCATGATGGTCTACCAGCGTCTCTTCGCGGAGTACAACATGACCGCGGCGCAGATCCTCCTGACCCGCTACACCATGCAGGACGAGGAAGCGCGCGCGAACGCGCACAACACCTTCAACGAGCTTCTGAGGCTTGGGACCGTGCCGGTCGTCAACGAGAACGATACCGTATCCACCTACGAGATCCGTTTCGGCGACAATGACCGCCTTTCCGCGCTTGTGAGCTCCCTGATCGGGGCGGACCTCCTGGTCCTGCTTTCCGATATCGACGGGCTTTATTCCGACGACCCGAACGTGAACCCGGACGCCGAGTTCATCTCCGTGGTGCAGGCCGTCACGCCGACGCTCCTCCATATGGGCAAGGAGTCCAGCACGACGGACATCGGCTCCGGCGGCATGCAGACAAAGCTCAAGGCTGCCCAGATCGCCTGCAAGAGCGGCGCGGACATGATCATCGCGAGCGGCGCGGACATGTCCATCCTCGGGCGGATCATCCGCGGCGAGGACGTCGGCACGCTCTTCGAGGCGAGCCGGATCTCGGATTTCGATTTCGACGCCTATATGCACGAGCTTACCCCGACGGGAGAGCGCAGGGCGGAATGAAGGCGGAAAAGCAGGCGCTGAGAAGGAAAATGAAGGCGCTGAGAAAGGCTTTTCCGGAGGAAAGGAAACGCGCGGCAGACCGGGAGATCTGCGCCCGGGTCCTGGACCTTGCGCGCGGAAGGACGGACCGTCCGGTCCTCCTGTACTGCGCGATGAAGGACGAGGCCTCCCTTGACGGCGCGATCCTTTCCCTTCTTTCCGAGGGGGCGGAGGTCGCGGTGCCGAAGGTCCTCGGAGACCGGATGGTGTTCCGCCTCATCCGGTCCTTTGACGACCTGGAGGAGGGCTGTATGCAGATCCGGGAGCCGAAGGATTCCTGCCCGGAGTACACGGCGGAGGGAAGCCTTGTGCTGGTCCCCGGCCTTGCCTTCGGAAGAAACGGCGGGCGCCTGGGCTACGGCGGAGGCTTTTACGACGCGTACTTTTCGGCGCATCCGGGGAACCTCCTTGCCGGCGTGTGCTACTCGTTCCAGCTCGGGAGGGAGGTCCCGAAAGAAGCGCATGACCTTCCGGTCAGCATGGTCGTCACGGAGGATGGGACCTTCACGTGCGGCTGACCTGAGGCAGGGCCTCCCCTGCAGTCTGCAGGAGGTTTTCCCGCACCAGCACCCGGAGGGCTTCCCGCATCGCCTGCCGGCGAATGTCTGCCGGCAGGATCCATCATAATCTTACAGGAAACAGGTTTTAAGGAAACAGGTTTTAAGGAAACACAAATGACATATACCCGCAATACAGAAGAAGAAAAAAAGCAGCGTCTCTTTATCGAGGCGCTGAAAAAAACGACGGCGGAGCGCACGGAGGCTTCCGGAAGGCGCCCGACCTACCATATCATGACCATGGGCTGCCAGATGAACGCAAGGGACTCCGAAAAGCTTTCCGGGATCCTTACGGAGATCGGGGCGGAGGAAACAGAAAGCGAGAACGCCGACATCCTCCTCTTCAACACCTGCACGGTCCGGGAAAACGCGAACGAGAAGCTTTACGGCCATCTGGGCCAGGTGAAACGCTATAAAAAGGCAAACCCGGACATGCTGATCGGGATCTGCGGCTGCATGATGCAGGAGAAGGACGAGGTCCTCAGGATCCGGCAGCGCTACCCGTTCGTGGACCTGGTCTTCGGCACGCACAATTTCTGGAAGTTCCCGGAGCTGCTCTACGCGAGCCTCACAGGGCGCGAGCGCGTCTTCGACACGGCCGAAACGCCGGACCAGTACGCGGACCATATGCCGGTCCGCAGGAAATACCGCTTCAAATCCGGCGGGAACATCATGTACGGCTGCGACAACTTCTGCACCTACTGCATCGTCCCGTACGTCAGGGGGCGGGAGCGGAGCCGCGAGCCGGAGGAGATCATTGACGAGATCCGCGCGCTCGTGAGCGACGGCGTGAAGGAGGTCATGCTCCTCGGGCAGAACGTGAATTCCTACGGAAAAACGCTGGAGATCCCTGTGAGCTTCGCGGACCTTCTGCGCCGCGTCTCGAGGATCCCGGGGCTTGAGCGCGTCCGCTTCATGACGCCCCATCCGAAGGACCTTTCGGACGACCTGATCCGGGTGATCAGGGAAGAGCCGAAGGTGTGCCACCACCTGCATCTTCCGCTGCAGTCCGGAAGCACGCGGCTCTTAAAGCGCATGAACCGGCATTACACGAAGGAAAGCTATCTCGACCTCGTGCGCCGCATCCGGGAGGCTGTCCCGGACATCGGGCTCACGACGGACATCATCGTCGGCTTCCCCGGCGAGACGGACGAGGACTTCGAGGACACGCTCGACGTGATCCGCGCGTGCCGCTTCCAGTC
>CACXDR010000163.1 GCA_902766415.1 uncultured Lachnospiraceae bacterium | reverse complement strand
TTGGCGAGCTCCGTCACGCTCGGCTCGTAGCCAAGCTCGAGCGTCAGCTTTCTCTGCATCTTGGACATCTTGTTGATGGTCTCGACCATATGCACGGGAACGCGGATGGTACGTGCCTGGTCTGCCAGCGCCCTCGTGACCGACTGGCGGATCCACCAGGTCGCGTAGGTGCTGAGCTTGAAGCCCTTCTCATAGTCGAACTTCTCGACACCCTTGATGAGGCCCAGGTTGCCCTCCTGGACAAGGTCCAGGAAGCTCATGCCGCGGCCGGTGTAGCGCTTCGCGATGCTGACGACCAGGCGGAGGTTCGCTTCGATCAGCTTTTCCTTTGCCTTGTCATCGCCTGCCTGCTTGCGCTTCGCGAGCTCCATCTCCTCGTCCGCGGTAAGGAGCGGCACCGTGCCGATCTCCTTCAGGTACATGCGGACCGGGTCTTCCGTCCCGACGCCCTCCAGGAGGTCGATGGCGCTGAGATTCAGCTCCTCCTCGGTGATCTCCTCGTTCATGTCGGCGTTGTCGTCGGGATCGTCCTCAAGAAGGACGCTGTCCTTCATGATGCTCAGGTCCTCCGGGGGTTCCTCCGGCTGGCCGTTCACGACCTCGATGCTGTTCGCCTCAAGATACGCGTAGATCTGCTCGATCTCGTCCGAGTTGATATTGTAGTCCGCAAAGAAATCATTGATCTCGTCGACGTCAAGCTTTGAATCCTTGCTCTTTGCCTGGTCCACGAGCTGCTGGACGATCCCCAGGAATTCCGATGCCTGGATGTCCCTCTTTTCCTTGTCCGCGCTGTCGGAAGCATCCTTTTTCCCGCTCTTTTTCGGCTTTGCGGATTTTTCCGCCTTTGCGGTCTTCCCCGCCTTCGCGGGCTTCTCTGCCTTTGCCGGTCCCTCCGGCTCCGCGGGAGCTTCCCCGGCCGGAGCCTCCTCCTCTACGGGAGCTTCTTCAGCGGCAGGCGCTTCTGCTTCCGCGGAGGTCCCGGCACCTGCGGCGGCTTCTTCAGCCCCGGCCTCAGCCTCCGCCTGCTCCTCCGGCCCGGAAGCGGATCCGTCCTTCGCCTTCTTCGCCGTCTTTTTCGGTTTTGCCGGCTTCTTCTCCGCGGGGACTTCCGCCTCCGCGTCAGCGCTCTTCTTCGCGCTCTTTTTCGCCGCGGCGCGCTTCGCCTTTACAGGCTTCGCCGCCTCCTCCGCAGGACCCTCCGCGGCGGGCGCCTCCGCCCCTTCCGCATTTTCCTGCACGATCAAATCGGCAGCCTCCGCTTTTTTCTTCGCGGCGTCTGCCTTCTTAGCTGTGGAACGCTTCTTCGCCGGCTTTTTGGCCGGCGTTTCTTCTCTCGGTTCCATGATCTCCTGATTGTCCGTCAAATCCTGCTCCTTACCTGACCAGATTCAAGACAGCCCTGACGTATATTACTGGACACTTTCTTAAAAACTGTCGTTAATTTACTTTTGCCGATATTTACATTATTATAAGCGAACAAAAAATGTTTTTCAAGAAAAAATGATCCAAGACGGGTCAGACGTATCCGTAGATCCCGCGCACGCTGACCTCGCCGCTCCGGACCTCCGCCACGCTTCCGTCCTCCTTCTTCACAAGGAGCTCCCCGGTCAGGGTGATGCCTTCGGCGACCCCGCGGTATTCCCCGCGCGGGTCAAGCACCAGGACCTCGCGGCCCCGGTTTACCAGAAGCTTTTCATAAAGGTCCTTCAGCTCCGAAAGATCCTGCGTCTTCAGGAAGGTCCCGTAGTATTCCGCGAAATGCTTTACGAAGGACGCGACGAGGCTGACCCTCCTGACCGTCTTTCCGGAAGCGAGCTTCAGTGACGTCGCGGTGGCCGCGATCTCCTCCGGGAACGATTCCATGTTCACGTTGATCCCGATCCCCGGGACCACGTAGCCGATCTCATCCATATCGGAATGCATCTCGGTCAGGATACCGCAGACCTTTTTCCCGCCGATCACGGCGTCGTTCGGCCACTTGATCCCGACGTCCAGCCCGGTCGTCTCCCGGATCCCCCCGGCGACGGCGAGAGCCGCGACGAGGGTAAGCATGGATGCGTTCTCCGGCCGGATCTCCGGCCGCAGGAGCATCGACATGAAGATCCCCGTGCCCGCCGGCGAATCCCAGGTCCTTCCCCTGCGCCCGCGGCCGGCGGTCTGCTCGTCCGCGACGACCAGGAAGGGACCCGGCTCGCCCGTCTCGGCGATCCGTTTCACCTCGAGGTTCGTGGAATCGATCTGGCGGAAAAAGCTCACGCCGGACAGGAACCCGGATTCCTTCAGGGCTTCGTTCAGCTCCGCCCCGTTCATCACGTCATTATCCGTTTTAAGAAGGTAGCCCCGGTTCTGCCTTGCCTCGATCCGGTAGCCCTCCTCCTTAAGCTTCGCGACTGCCTTCCAGACCGCAGTCCTGGTCACGCCGAACCGCCCGCAGAGATCCTGCCCGGAGCAGTAGCCCTGTGCTTCCCTTAAGGCGGCAAGTATATCGTCCTTTAACACTATGAATCCTTTCAATTCTCAGAGGATCACCATCGCGCTGACCACTCCGAGCGCAAGCAGCACCAGTCCGAAGAGGAACCGTCCTGCCCCGGCAAGTTTCTTTCGGTTGTCGCGCTGCGCCGCGCGGAAGAAAACGATCCCGTCGGCGAGGCTTAAAAGCGCGGCAAGGAAAAAGATCACGGGAAAAAAGGCCCTGTGGCCGTCAGGATCGAGGAACGCGAGGACCGCAAGGACCACGATCACGGCACCGGCCGTAAGGTGCAGGATATCCATGACGAACGAAAGGCGCCGCGGATTCCTTCTTCTTTCAGCCATCTTCCTCTCCCAGCGTCGCTACCATGACAGCCTTGATCGTATGCATGCGGTTCTCGGCCTCCTCGAAGACGATGTCCGCGTTTGCCTCGAACACCTCCTCGGTGACCTCGTACCCCTTGACCGCCGGAAGGCAGTGCATGAACACCGTCGTGTCCTTCCCCGTCTTTTTCATCAGCTCCGCGTTGACCTGGTACGGCTTAAGGAGCGCGACGCGCTCCGCGGTCTTCGCCTCCTCGCCCATGGATGCCCAGACGTCGGTGTAGATCACGTCCGCGCCCCTGACAAGGTCCGTATCGGCCGTGATCGTGACGCTTGCGCCGGACGCTTCCGCGTAGCCCCTGCAGAGCGCGACCAGCTCATCCGCCGGCCACAGGCTCTCCGGGGCGATGATCGTGAAGTTCACGCCCATCTTCGTCATGCCGATCATGAGCGAGTTCGCCATGTTGTTCCTGCCGTCGCCGGCATACACGAAATTCAGTCCCTTAAGATGCCCGAAATGCTCCCGCATGGTGAGGAGGTCCGCAAGGATCTGCGTCGGATGGTACTCGTCCGTGAGCCCGTTCCAGACGGGGACGCCCGAGTAGCGCGCGAGCTCCTCCACCGTGCTGTGCTTAAAGCCGCGGAACTCGATGCCGTCGAACATGCGTCCCAGCACGCGGGCCGTGTCCTTCACGCTCTCCTTGTGGCCGAGCTGGATATCGTCCTTTCCGAGGTACTCCGGCTGCCCGCCCTCGTCGCGCGCGCCCACCGTAAAGGCGCAGCGCGTCCTTGTCGAAGGCTTTTCAAAAAGGAGGGCGATGTTCTTCCCCTTCAGGGACGTTCCTGTCACTCCGTTCTTTTTATCCTGCTTTTTCTTCTCCGCCAGATCAAGAAGCCAGGTGATCTCCTCCGGCGTAAAATCCTTCAGTGTAAGAAAATTCCGGCCTTTCAGACTGACTGCCATGTGATATACCTCCTGCCGCAATGCTTGTTCCGGGTCACGCGTAACATTGTACACGATTTCGCAAAGCTTGTAACTATACAGATTATTAAATAATAATTCATCTCTTTCCCGCAGCCGGGTCCCTTCTCTGCCGCGCGAGCTCATAAAGCAGCACGGAAGCGGCGACCGCCGCGTTCAGGGACTCCACCTTCCCCAGCATCGGGATCTTTACCAGCGCGTCTGCGAGCGCCGCGGTCTCCTCCTTCAGCCCCGCCGCCTCGTTCCCGATCATGAACGCGGACGGGCCGGCGTAGGATTCCTTATCGTACGCCCTCTCCCCGTGAAGGTGCGCGGCAAAGATCCTGACGCCCTCCGACTTCAGCGCGCGTACCGCGCCGTGAAGGTCCTCCGCCACTACGACAGGGACGCGGAAAATGCTCCCCATCGTCGAGCGGACCACCTTGGGGTTGTAAAGATCCGCGGTACCGCTGTCGCAGACGATGCCGGTAAGCCCGGCGCCCTCGCCCGCCCTGAGCATGGTCCCGAGGTTCCCGGGGTCCTGGATGGTCTCGAGGATCAGGATGCAGGCGTCCTTCCGGATGAGCCCGGAAAGGCTGTGCCGCTCCTGCCGCACGGCGGCCAGGATCCCCTGCGGCGTCCTCGTGTCGGAAAGCGCCGGGAACACGGAGTCCTGCACCACCTCGTAGCGGCTCCGGAGGATCTTCTCCCGGACCTCCGGGTCCGCGTCCTTCAGGAAGCCTTCGCTCACGAAGACCTGCTCCATGCGGTCCTCCGGGATCTCCCGGAACATCCGGACGCCCTCGACCGTGAAAAGCCCGGTCTCCCTCCGGTACGACGGTTTTTTATTCAGTGCCTGGATCTCTTTGATCTTTTTGTTTGCGGGTGATGTGATCATGCTTATTCCTTCGGCTCCGCCACGGTCTCCTTGAGCGCCGTGAGCATGCCCGCCATGTTCTGGATGTCGGACGGGATCAGGATCTTGGTCGCCGGGCCCTCGGACACCTTCGCGAGCGTGTCGAGGCTCCTCAGGCGGATGACGGAATCGTCCGCGCCGGCCTCCCTGAGCATGCGGATACCCTCCGCCTCAGCCTCCTTGACCTGGCGGATCGCCTCCGCCTGGCCCTCTGCCTCGCGGATCCTGCGTTCCTTCTCGGCCTCCGCCTTCAGGATCGCGGTCTGCTTCTCCGCCTCGGCGTTCAGGATCATGGCCTCCTTGTTTCCCTGCGCGGTAAGGACCGCCGACTCCTTCTTACCCTGTGCCAGCGTGATGACCTCGCGCTTTTCGCGCTCCGCCTTCATCTGCTTCTCCATGGCCTCGCGGATCGCGTCCGGAGGAAGGATGTTCTTCAGCTCGACGCGGTTCACCTTGATGCCCCAAGGATCCGTGGCGACGTCCAGCTGGGAGCGCATTTCCGTGTTGATGGTCTCACGCGAGGTCAGCGTCGTATCGAGGTCCATGGAGCCGATGATGTTCCTCAGCGTGGTCGCGGTGAGGTTCTCGATCGCGGCGATGGGGTTCTCGACGCCGTACGCGTAAAGCTTCGGCTCCGTGATCACGAAGAAAACGACGGAGTCGATCCGCATGGTAACATTATCCTTCGTGATGACCGGCTGGGGCGGGAAGTCCGCGACCTGCTCCTTCAGGTTCACGCGCTTCGCAACGCGGTCGATGAACGGAACC
>CACXDR010000162.1 GCA_902766415.1 uncultured Lachnospiraceae bacterium | reverse complement strand
TCGTCGCACGCCGCCTTAAGAAGCGCCAGATTCTTTTCAAGCTCAGCCATTTGCCTTTGCCTCCTTATTCTGCTTCATGATCTCCACCAGGCCCTCGATCCTGGTCTCGAACTGCGCCTCGCTGTAGTTCCGGTAGTCCGCCTGGTCCCCGTCGAACGAGGTGAACGGGACGCCCGCGATCCTGGAAAGCTGGCGCTGGACCTCCATCATCTGGCAGTCCATGACCTTGCAGCTCCGGTTCACATGGTAGATGGTGCCCTCGCAGCCCATCCGGCGGAGCGCCTCAAGACGGCGGGAGAGCATGGTCGTGAGGTTGTCCCCGTTGGTGGAGGCGATGCAGTACGCGCGCGCCATGCCGTCCAGGTCCTCGTATTCGATGGCCCAGGCCTTGCCGTAGCTGGAGGCGACCATGTTGATGCCGTGCTTCTTCAGGGTGCGGAGGTTGTGGCTTAAGTACGGCCAGCACGCGATGCCGTCCCAGGAGACGCGGAAGTTCTGGTCGCCTCTGTAGGTGGAGGTCCCTTCCTCGATATGCTTCTCGATCTCCGCGTTCAGCTGCTCAAGGATCGCCGTGGTGGACGTTTTGCCGCGGTTGCATACCATGCAGGACATGTAGTTGAAAAGCTCGAAGCCGGAAAGCGGCGCGGGCTTTTTTTCCTGAAGGTTGTTCGCCCTTTCCCAGAGATATGAGTTCCGCTGGCTGATCCGCATGACCTCCTGGAAGCGCTCCTCGTCCCAGGTCTTCCCGGTGAACGCGCAGAGATCCCGGATGAGGTCGTCGATCTGCGCGCGCACGTAGCGGACGCGGCTCTCCGTGACGTGGTCCCAGGGGTTGTAGCAGGTGTCGATAAAGAAGATGGGGATATTCAGCTGCTTCGACAGGTTTTCATACCATTTGGTCAGCTGGTTGCAGATATTGTTGGTCAGGAGGAGGAAATCCGGCTTTACCATCTTCCCGCCGTCCGGAAGCTCCACCTCGCTTTCCCCGTTCAGCACGGAGGCGTACGCGAGATTGACCTTCGCGTAGGCGCAGAGGTCGTTGGAATAGCCGAGGCTGCCCTCGCATTCCTGGAGGAAGGGATCGGACTGGTGGCGCGCCGCGATCCCGGCAGAGTGGTTCTCGGGGTAAAGGACCACGAGCCCCAGCGTCTCGGCGATCTCCTGCGGGAAGATGGACGCGGACCAGCCGACCATTTCGCCGCGCGCCTTCGCCTCCCGCGCGCTGTCAAAGAGGGCCTGGGTCTGTTCGCCGATCATGATCAGGGACTTCGCCTTCGGGCGCTTCGGCTTCGCCGCCGGGGCGGCGGAGGATGCTTCCTGGCCCGCAGGAAGCGTTTCCGGGCTTCTGACGTTCATTTCAGCCTCACTCATCGTATTTGCTCCTTTCTGGATCATGCTTCGCGGGAAGCGTGCGCTGCTTACCCGCGCTTAGGACCGGGTCACTTTACCTCGCCCTTCTCATACATCGACCGGATCTCCTCCTCAGAGTACCCGAGCTCCGCAAGGACCTCCGCCGTGTCTGAGCCAAGTTTCCCGGAGGTCTTCTTCGGGAGGTCCTTCCAGTCGACGGAGCCGAAGTGGACCGGCCCGTTCACTGTGACGGTCTTCGTGCCGTCGGAGTAGGTGATGTGCTCGACGTAGCGGTTCGCAGCGATCTGCGGGTCGTCCGGTGCGTCCTTAAAGTGATGCAGGACCTCGTGCGGAAGGTCATGCTCGTTCAGGAGCTTATCCCAGTAGCTTACGGGCTTCTCCGAGAGGATTCGGTCAAGGATCACCACGAGCTCGGAGCGGTTTTTATAGTAGGCGTCGTTCGTCGAGAAGCGCGGGTCCTCCGCGATCTCCGGGTGGCCGATCACGCTGCAGAATTCCGCGAAACGGCGGTAATCGACGACAGCGAGATAGAACCATTCGCCGTCGCTCCCCTGGTAGGTGCAGCTCCCGGCGTGCCCGCAGTCGAACCTGGTGCGGGGAAGCTTCCTGCCGTTATAGGCGTTCAGGATGCCGGTGCTGACGATGAAGAGGCCGCACTGGAGGAGGGAGACATCGACCTCGTCGCCCTGGCCGGTGACGCTGCGGCGGTAGAGGGCAGCGGCAATGCCGCCGGCAAGCGAAATGGCGACACTGTGGTCCCCGACGCCGGCGATCGGGTTCATGGGCGGCCCGCCCGCGGGAGCGAGGTCCGCCATAAAGCCGGTGCGCGCCGCGAAAGCGGTGTAGTCATAGCCGGGGCGGTCCTTCTCGGCGCCCTCGGAGCCGTAGCCCAGGACATGGGCGACGATCAGGCGCGGGAACTGCTCCTTCAGCTGGCTGTAGCTTAAGCCCATGCCTGCCAGCGCCTGCTCGCGGTAGTTCGTCACCAGGACGTCGGCGCCCGCAAGGAGCTTCTTCATGGCGCCCATGCCCTCCGGAGTCCTCAGGTTCAGCGCGACGAAGCGCTTGTTGAGGTTCTGCATGTCGAAGTTCGGGTTCGCGACCTCCGTGAGCGGGGAGAGCGTGGTGCCGCCCTGCTTCCGCCAGGCGTCGCCGTTCATGGATTCGACCTTGATGACGTCGGCACCCCATTCGGCGAGAAGGCGTCCGGTCATGGGGCCTGCAAGCATGGTGGCGAGTTCTACGACTTTGATCCCTTCCAGTGGTTTCATGGTTTTTCCTCCGTTCTCTTTGTCTGTCAGTGTCCTTTAAATTCCGGCGCCCGCTTTTCAAGGAAGGCGAGCGTCCCTTCCTTCCGGTCCTCCGTGCTGAGCGCGAGCGTCTGCGCGAGGCGCTCGATCATAAGGCCGGTGTTCATGTCCGTATCGGCGCCGCAGTTCAGCGCGATCTTCGCGAAGGCCAGCGCGAGCGGGCCCTTCGCCATGATCTGACGGGCCATTTCTTCGACGGCGGCCATCAGCTCCTCACGGGTGTCGCCCGTCACCTGGTTCACGAGGCCGATCCGTTCGGCTTCCTCCGCCCGTATGATCCGCCCCGTAAAAATGAGCTCCTTTGCCTTCGCGATGCCGGTGAGCCTCTGCAGCCGCTGCGTGCCGCCGGCGCCCGGGATCAGGCCGAGGTTCACCTCCGGCTGGCCGAACCGGGACCGCGCGGTCGCGATCCTGATGTCGCAGGCCATGGCGAGCTCGCAGCCGCCGCCGAGCGCGAAGCCGTTGACCGCGCAGATCGTGGGCTTCAGGAGATCCTCGACCGCCTTCAGGGCAAGCGTCGCGGTGCCCTTCATCTGGACCAGGTAGTCCCGGTCATGAAGCTCCTTTATGTCCGCGCCGCCCGCGAGGGCCTTGTCGCCGGCGCCGGTGATGACCACGACGCGCGCAGCGTCATCGTCCGCGGCCGCCCTTACGGCAGCGGCGATGTCCCTCCACATTTCCGGGGTCAGCGCGTTCCTCTTTTCCGGGCGGTTCAGGGTGATGAAGAGGAGCCCGTCCCTGTTTTCGTACAGTACATTTTCAAATGTCATAGTTTGTCGCCTCCTGTCACAGTGATCCCTGCGGAAATATAAGCAAAACATGTGCCGGGTCTGAAACACAGTAAAAAAGGCCCCGGGAAGGGGCCGGAGCGCGTCCGTACCGGGCAGGACCGGAAGCGCTTCTTATGGAAAGTGCATGCCCTGCACTTTAAGTGCAGAGACTGCACATTGAAGGTGCAAAGTGCAGAGACCGGGATCAGGCAGGAAGCGGAAAGGGCACGGGAGCCGCGGGCCGCTGCTTCAGCATGTATTTTGCTTATAGATTCCTGATACCTTTTTTATTCAGAGACAAGGAGCGGATCTATGATGGAAAACATCTATATCGTTGGCGGCGTGAGGACCGCGATCGGGAAATACGGCGGGTCACTGAAAAGCGTTCCCGCGCATGAGCTGGGCTCGCTGGTGATCCGGGAGGCCCTTTCCCGCGCCGGCGTGGAGGGGACCATGGTGGACGAGGTCATCCTGGGCGAGGTCCGGCAGACCACGGAGGCCTCCAACATCGCCCGCTGCACGCTTCTCGAGGCAGGCCTTCCGGAGAGCGTACCGGGCTATACCGTGAACAGGCTCTGCGCCTCCTCCATGCAGGCAGTCCTGAACGGCTGCCAGGAGATCCGGTGCGGGGAAGCGGACGTGATCGTCGCGGGCGGGACGGAGAACCTGAGCCGCGCTCCCATCTTCCTGCGAGGCTCGCGCTGGGGCGGCAACAGGAACGTGCTGGTCGATTCGAACGTCGAGGCGGGCTCAACGGCGCAGCCGCATTCGGTCTACGGCTCCTATATGACGATGTCCTGGACTGCCGAGAATATCGCGGAGCGCTTCGGCATCACCCGCGAAATGCAGGACGCGTTCGCGGTGGAGAGCCAGAGAAGGGCGGCGGAGGCGGTCGCGTCCGGTTATTTTAAGGAAGAGATCGTTCCCGTGACGGTGAAGGAAAAGAAGAAGGAATTCGTTTTCGACACGGACGAGTTCCCGCGTCCCGGGACCACCATGGAGACGCTCGCGCGCCTTAAGCCGATCGTAAAGCCGGACGGGACCGTCACGGCGGGCAATGCCTGCGGCCTGAACGACGGCGCCGCGGCGCTGGTCCTGATGAGCGAAAAAAAGCTTAAGGAGACCGGGTGCAGACCGCTCGCGAGGATCGTCGGGGTGACGCGCGCCGCGCTTGACCCGTCCATCATGGGCTACGGGCCGGTCGTGGTCACAAGGAAGATCATGGAAAAGACCGGCATGGAGCTTAAGGACATGGACTTGATCGAGCTGAACGAGGCCTTTGCCGCGCAGTCGGTGGCGTGCATCCGGGATCTTCAGCTCGACCCGGAGAAGGTCAATATCCACGGCGGCGCCATCGCGCTCGGGCACCCGCTCGGCTGCACAGGCGCGCGGCTCATCGTGACGCTCATGCACAACCTTAAGACGACCGGCGGAAGATTCGGACTCGCGACGCTCTGTATAGGCGGCGGCCAGGGAATGGCGGCGATCGTGGAAATGATGGACTGAGGACGGTCCGGAAGAAAAAAGAACCGTCCGGACGGACGGGCGGAGGAAGGGCGGTCCGGAAGGACCCGGAAAGGCAGGATGATATGAAGATCGAGGACATTAAGACTGCGGCAGTGATCGGCGCAGGCGCCATGGGACGCCAGATCGCCATGAATACGGTGCTGAACGGGAGAGCGGCGGGCTATACAGTCTGGCTGTGCGATTCGTATGCCCCGGCGCTTGAGAGCGCCCGGAAATGGGCGGAGGAATATCTTGACGGACGCGTCGCGAAGGGACGCATCACGAAGGAGGAGGCGGAGCTCTGCGCGTCCCGCCTGATCATATCGGACGATGTGGACGGCGCGGCGGAGAAGGCGGATATCGTGATCGAGGCGATCATCGAGAAGCTCGAGGCAAAGCGGGAGCTGTTCGCCCGCATCTCGAAGCTCACGAAGCCGGATACCATCCTCGCGACGAACTCCTCGAACATCGTGAGCTCCAAGCTCGCGGACGTGACGGAGCATCCGGAACGCCTCATGAACCTGCATTACTTTAACCCCGCGCTCGTCATGCAGCTCGTGGAGCTGGTCCGCGGGCCGCACACCGGGGACCAGACGGTCGAGACCGCGCGGGCCTTTGCCCTCAGCACGGGAAAGACCCCGATCGTCATCAACAAGGAGATCCCCGGCTTCGTCGTGAACAGGATCAACGCGGCGGTCGCGCATGAGGCGCTGAGCCTTCTTGAGAAGGGCGTGGCAAGCGTCGAGGACATCGACACCGCGGCGGAGAAGGGTCTGAACTATCCGATGGGACCCTTCCGCCTGATGGACCTGACGGGCATCGACGTGCATTACCTGGTGCGTGTGGACCGCTTTAACGAGAGCCACGACCCGTTCGACGCACCGAATCCCCTGGTCATCGAAAAGTATAAGAAGGGGGAGTTCGGGCGTAAGACCGGAAAGGGCTGGTACGAGTATCCCCCGAAGAAGTAACGGATCTGCCGTACAGAAATGAAGACAGCGTGAATACAGGCGCCCGGAGGTTACCCGGGCGCCTGGTCTTACGCGTCCGAACGCGCGAAGGCGTTCTTCATCTTGAGGCTCGCCTCAAAAAGGACCTTTCCTAAGAGGTCGTCCGTTTCCTTCTTTACAGCGGCGGACATTTCGAGGTTCGCCTTTTCAAGAAGCGCGGACGGGGAAAGCGGGAGGGAAGCGGCGGAGGCGGGAGCATCTTCCCCGTTTAAAACGCGGGCGTCCGTCTCCTTAAGCCATGCGCAGGCCTTCGCGTGGACGCTGTTCTGGTAGCGCTCGACGTGTGCGCTGCACTCCGGGAAGTGCGCGTCCGCGAGGGCGCCCGCGAGCCGGTTCGCCCAGTAGAAGCTGTCCGTCGAGACCAGGCTTCCGGTATTCCCAAGATACTCCGGCACGCTTCCGACGTTCGCGTAGAAGGGGACGAAGGCGTTGAAGACGTTCGAGCCCATGGCCATCCACTGGAGGGCGGCCGCCCCTGCCGGCATACAGGGCCGGATCTGCGTGAGCGAGAGGAAATTGTTGCGGTTTATGCCGATGGGACGGTACTTCCCGCGGAGGGAGCCGTCCCCGTACCTTCCGTAGGGATCGTAGGGCGTGCCCTGGAAGTGGGAGGAGAGGACGTACTTCACGTCCTCCACGGTGAGAAGGCGCTCCGGCTTCAGGCACCAGGGCAGGTCGTCGGCTTCGGGGCCGAAGTCCGCGTCCGGACCGTCCCAGGCGAAGGTGCGCGGATTCAGGTACCGTTCCATGATCCACGCGCGCGGCGTGTTGTAGGTATGGTCCGCGTCGTCACGGCTGCCGAAGGCAGCCCGGGCGTTGAAGGCAGTATCACAGGCAAGGTCCTCACCCTCCGCGCGGATGGTGAGATCCAGATGGTTTTCCTTTATAAAGGAGAGAAGGTCCGGCGAGCAGAGATGGTCCTTCCCCGGCCCGAACGCGTCCGCAAGGTCAAGGAAGTCGATGCCCTGCTGGTTCGGCATGACCACGTAGCAGTCGTCGGGGACGCGCTTCGCGATCCAGTGGTGGCCGCCGACGGACTCGAGCCACCAGACCTCGTCCGCGTCCTGGAAGCCGGCGCCGTTCATCTCGTAGGTCCCGAAGGTCTCCAGGAGCTTCCCGAGACGGAGCACGCCCTCGCGGGCGGTCTTTATATAAGGAAGGACGAGCGTCAGCATGTCCTCTTCGCCGATCCCTCCGGGGACCAGCGGGTCCGCCCCGAGGACGCGTGGGTTCGAGGTGATGGTCTCGGTCTCGGACATGGCGACGTTCCACGCGTTCACGCCCGCCGCGCCCCAGATGCCGTCGGAGGGATCGGCGTTGCGCATGTGGGTGTAGCGCATGGGGTCGTCCGGCAGGTCGATCTCCACCTTCGAGAGCACGGGCTTGTAGTGCCGGGGCTGGTCCTGGGGCAGCACGACACCGAAGCTCTTGGGGTTGAAGTTGCCGGCACCGCTGTCCTCGTTGCGGGCCATGAGGG